>JBHGAT010000026.1:0-12360 GCA_041946645.1 Candidatus Velamenicoccus archaeovorus
CCCGGTGCTATAGTCCGCGGCGCCTTCCCCACGGCGGCCCCGCCGGGATCCGGACCGCGGGGCCGTTTGCCTTCCCCAGAGGTTTTCCACACGTGTGGAAAGGTGTTGTGGATTCGGCCATGGCGGTCACATCCTTCGATCCAGCCGCCGAGAGGACGTGGTCGCAGGTCGTCGACCGCGCCCGGCGGGAGCTCTCCGAGAGCTCGTTCGCGATGTGGTTCTCGGGCGTCCGGGCCACCGGCCTGCGCGACGGGGTCCTGGAGGTCGTCGCCCCGTCGGACTACGTGCGGGACTGGCTGGCCAAGCACTACCTGGGGCTGATCCAGTCCGCGGCCGCGGAGGCCCTCGGGGCGCCCGTGCAGGTCCGGCTCGACGCGTCCGAGGACCGGAGCGAGCGTCCCCCCATCCCCGACCCGCCACCCCCCGCTCCCTCCGGCCACGCGCCGGCCTCGGGCTCCGTCCCGTCCCCACTCGGGGCGCCGGGTCTGCCCTTCCCGAACTACACGTTCGAGGCCTTCGTGGCCGGCCCCAGCAACCGGTTCGCCCACGCCGCCGCGATGGCTGTGGCGGAGGCCCCACCGTCCAAGGCGTACAACCCCCTGTTCATCTACGGTGGGGTGGGCCTCGGCAAGACCCACCTGCTCGTGGCCATCGGGCACCACATGCACCGGCTCGCGCCGCGGCTCCGCGTCAAGTACGTCACCAGCGAGAGCTTCACGGCCGAGTTCATCAAGGCCGTGCGCGAGCGGCAGGGCTACCAGTTCGCCGCGCGCTACCGCGACGTCGACGTGCTCCTCGTCGACGACATCCAGTTCCTGGCCAAGCGCGAGGAGACCCAGACCGAGTTCTTCCATACGTTCAACGCGTTGCACGAGAAGGAACGGCAGATCGTGATCGCGTCGGACCGGCCCCCCCAGGAGCTCGGGATGGAGGAGCGACTGCAGAGCCGGTTCCGCCTGGGTCTGTGCGTCGACGTCCAGCCTCCGGACCTGGAGACCCGGATCGCCATCCTCCAGCTGAAGGCCCAGCGTGAGGCCGTGCACGTTCCCGACGACGTGATCGAGTTCGTGGCCAGCAAGTTCGACCAGAACATCCGCGAGCTCGAGGGCGCCCTGGTCCGCGTGGTGGCCTGGAGCGACCTCACCGGCCACCCCATCGGCATGGAGCTCGCCGAGCACGCCCTCGAGGACCTCCTCCCGCAGGCCGAGACGGAGATCCCCCCACAGCTGATCGTGGAGGAGACGGCCAAGTACTTCAGCCTCACGGTCGACGACCTCGTCTCCAAGAGCCGCTCGCGACCGCTCACCACCGCGCGGCACGTAGCCATGTACCTCGTCCGCGAGTGCACCGGGATGACCCTCCCCAAGATCGGAGAGCTCTTCGATCGGGACCACACCACCGCGCTCCACGGGATCAACAAGATCGACGGCAGCATGCGCAACCGGGAGCCGGTCTACCGTCAGGTCCAGGACCTGTCCCGAATCATCCGGAACCGGGCGAGGAACCTGTGAGCTCGGCTGGGGGAACCGTGGGGACGGCTGTGGGAGCCACGGCGCCGGCGCCCCGCGCGTCCACCGCTTTCCACAGCCCGTCCCGTGTCACCGATGCGGGCTACGCTGGGGGATCGACCCGTTTCCCCGATCTCCACAGCGCCTACCACTACGAGAAGTAGATAAGAAGGACCCGTAGAAGCAGCGAGGGGGTGGACAGGTGAAGTTCCGGTGTGATCGCGATGCGCTGTCCGAGGCGCTCCAGGTCGTCCAGCGGGGCGTCTCCTCCCGGCCGGGGATCCCCGCGCTGACGGGGGTCCTGATCGAGGCCGGTGGGGACGGTGCGCTCACGCTCACCACGACCGACCTGGAGGTGTCCGCCCGCCTGTCCATCGAGGTGCAGGTCCAGGAGCCGGGCATCGCCCTGGTCCCGGCGCGCTTGCTCGCGGACACGGTGAAGAGCCTGTCCGACGCGCCGGTCGAGTTCGAGGCCGACCAGGGGCAGGCCAGGATCCGCTGCGCGGCGTACGAGGGCTCCCTGCGGCTGCTTCCGGCCGAGGACTTCCCGAGCCTGCAGCCGCCGTCGGGTACCCGCGTCGTGGTGGATGCCCCCGTGTTCACGGAGGCCGTGGGGCAGGTGGCCCGGGCCGCTTCGCGCGACGAGGCTCGGCCGGTGCTGACCGGGGTGCTCGTCGAGGTCAGCCGGGAGGGCCTCACGCTGGTCTCCACGGACTCCTACCGCCTGGCCGTCCGTGAGGTCGTGGCCACCGCCGGGGGGGAAGCCAAGGCCATCGTGCCCGAACGCGCCATGTCCGAGGCCGGGCGCGCCGCCGGCGGGCTCGAGAAGGGACAGGTGGAGCTGTTCGTCGACGGCAGCCAGGTCTCGTTCCAGGTGGGTCAGCTGACGCTCACGTCACGGCTGATCGAGGGCGAGTTCCCCAACTACCGGGCCCTGTTGCCCGAGGCCTACGAGAGCCGCCTCACCGTGTCGCGTCAGCAGCTGATCGACGCCGTCCGCCGGGTCGGTCTGCTCGCGCGCGACACATCCCCGGTCCGGCTCGAGTTCAACGCGCTCGGCGTCAAGCTCTCGTCGTCCTCGCCCGACCTGGGGCAGGCGGTGGAGGCGGTGGAGGCTCGCTACGAGGGCGAGGAGCTCACGGCCGCGTTCAACCCGGGGTACCTGGCCGATGGGCTTGCCGCGGCCACGGGGGAGACGGTGCGGTTGGAGGTGCGCGACGGGCTCAAGCCGGGGATCGTGCGGGGCGAGAGCGACGACTTCACGTATCTCGTGATGCCGGTCCGGCTGCCCACCCCGGTGGGCTGAGCGCGGGGGCCCGTTGCGGCTGCTCTGGGTCGAGCTCCGGGACTTCCGCAACCACACCCTGACGCACCTGCGGAACGTCCCCGACGGGCTGATCGTCGTGGTCGGCCCCAACGGCGAGGGCAAGTCCAACCTGCTCGAGGGCGTGGCCTTCCTGTTCCTGCTGGTCTCGCCGCGGATCTCGGCCACCCTGCCGCTGGTACGGGAGGGTGCGGCCGCGGCCTACGTGCGCGGGGAGGTCCAGACGCAGGGCGGCCGGGTCCTGATCGAGGTCGAGATCCCCGGACAGGGCGCCAACCGCGTGCAGGTCAACCGCTCGCCCGTGCGGCGCAAGCGTGATCTGCGGCGGCAGGTCCGGGCGGTGTTCTTCGGCCCCGACGACCTCGACGTCGTTCGGGGCGATCCCTCGCAGCGACGGCGGTTCATGGATGAGGCCGCCATCACGCTCTGGCCCCTGAAGGGATCCGTGTTCACGGCGTACGATCGCACGCTCCGTCAGCGCAACCGTCTCCTCAAGGACTGGGACGGGCGAGGGGCTGCGTCCGAGCTCGACGCGTGGGACGCCGAGCTGGTGGAGAAGGGGGTCGCGGTGATGCGGCTCCGTGCCGAGACCGTGGCCCGCCTGGCCCCCGGTGCCGGGGAGGAGTTCGGGCACCTGGCGGGCTACGGGCTGGCCTGCGGATACCGGCCGAACGTCCCGCCCGCCGGACTGGACGATCCGGGCAGCGAGGAGCTCGCCCAGGCCTTCCGGCGCCGCCTGGCCGAACGTCGCGACGACGAGCTGGTCCGGCGCACCAGCCTGGTGGGTCCGCACCGCGACGACCTCGAGCTCGCGGTGCGTGACCTGGGGGCTCGGAGCTTCGCCTCCCACGGGGAGGCCTGGGCCGCAGCCCTGTGCCTGCGGCTGGGCCTGGCCCGAGCCGTCGAGCCCGAGGTGGGGGAGCGACCCGTGATCCTTCTGGACGACCCGTTCTCGGCGCTGGACCCGCGACGGCAGGGACAGGTGGGGGAGCGGCTCGCGGCGCTGGGTCAGGTGCTGATCTCCGTGGCCGACGAGGCGCACGTGCCGGCGCACGCCGACGCCGTCTGGGACGTGTCGGCGGGTCGGGTTACGGTCCGAGGGGAGGGCTGACGTGCCGTCGAGCAAGGGCTGGCGGGGTCGCCGGGACGAACGCACGCTGCGCGAGACCCCGATCGGGGAGGTCGTCGACGGGTTGCTCCGTGAGCGGGTGTTCGCGCGGGGGCTGCCCATCGGCAAGCTGGCCGCCTCGTGGACCGACGTCGTGGGTCCTCGGATGGCGGCGGAGTCGGCGCCGGTGAGCCTCGAGGCGGGGGTCCTGGTGGTCGCGGCCAGCTCGGGGCCGTGGGGCGCGCAGGCCCATTTCCTGGCTTCGGAGATCCGCCGTCGGGCCAACCAGGAGCTGGGGTCGGAGCAGGTCCGGACCGTGCGCATCGTGGTCCGTCCCGAGCCTCGGAAGGGCTTGTAGCGCAAGGCATCCGGGCACCGGGGAGACTCGGCCAGCGGAGGGTCCAGGTGGTAGGATAGAGAGGCTGTTCCCCGCGTGAGGCCCCCTCATCGCATGCAGCCCGTGCGCCGTTTCGGCGCGGAGCGTTCGGAGGTTCATTGGCAGTTCGGAAGATCGACGAGAAGGTCGACGACAAGGGCGGAAGGGGCGACGCCGGCAGCTACACGTCCGCCGACATCACGGTCCTGGAGGGCGTGGAACACGTCCGCCTCCGCCCCGGGATGTACATCGGGACCACCGGCCCGCGGGGGCTCCACCACCTGGTCTACGAGGTCGTCGACAACTCGGTCGACGAGGCCATGGCCGGGTTCTGCGACCGGATCGTGGTCACGCTGCTCGCGGACGGAGGGTGCCGGGTCGCCGACAACGGCCGCGGCATCCCGGTCAAGCCGATCCCCAAGGCCAAGGACCGCCGCCCGGCGGTCGAGGTCGTCCTCACCACCCTGAACGCCGGCGGCAAGTTCGGCGGCCGGGGCTACCGGATCTCGGGCGGTCTCCACGGGGTGGGGGTGTCGGTGGTGAACGCCCTGTCGGCCGCGATGACCGTCCAGGTCGAGCGCGACGGCGCCACGTGGACGCAGTCCTACGCGCGCGGCAAGGCCACCTCCAAGCTGACCAAGGGCAAGGCCACCAAGCGCAAGGGCACCACGGTGACCTTCTGGCCCGACCCCGAGGTCTTCGAGGAGGTCGCGTTCAAGCGGGAGATCCTCGCCGAGCGGCTCCAGGAGCTGGCCTTCCTCAACAAGGGGCTCGAGATCCAGCTGGTCGACGAGCGGGAGAAGCCGCCCACCAAGGACGTCTTCAAGGCCGCCGGCGGTCTCGCAGACTTCGTCAAGCAGCTCCAGACCGGCAAGGAGGTGCTGCACACCAAGGTGATCCACTTCGAGCGGGCCGAGCGCGACGGGTCGGCCGAGGTGGAGGTCGCCTTGCAGTGGAGCAGCGGGTACGCCGAGTCGTTCCACTCGTTCGCCAACACGATCAACACGCACGAGGGCGGCACCCACGAGGAGGGGCTGAAGAAGGCCCTCACCAACGTGATCAACCGCTACGCGCGGGCCAAGAACCTGCTCAAGGACAAGGAGGAGAACCTCCTGGGCGAGGACGTGCGCGAGGGGCTCGTGGGCATCGTGTCGGTCAAGCTGCGCGAGCCCCAGTTCGAGGGCCAGACCAAGACCAAGCTCGGCAACACGTCGATCCGCTCGCTCGTGGAGACCACCGTGAACGAGCACCTGATGACGTGGCTCGAGGAGCACCCGGGAGACGCCAAGCGGATCGTGCTCAAGGGCTCCGCCGCGGCCAAGGCTCGCCTGGCCGCCAAGCACGCGCGCGACCTGACCCGCCGCAAGTCGTTCCTCGAGGGAGGTGGGCTCCCCGGCAAGCTGGCCGACTGCCAGCTCACCGACCCCAGCGCGACCGAGCTGTACATCGTGGAGGGCGACTCGGCCGGCGGGTCGGCCAAGCAGGCTCGCGACCCGGCCACGCAGGCCATCCTCCCGATCCGGGGCAAGATCCTGAACGTCGAGAAGGCCCGCCTGCACAAGATCCTCGAGAACAACGAGATCCAGGCGCTGATCACGGCGATCGGCACCAGCGTGGGAGACGAGTTCGACCTGTCGAAGGCCCGCTACCACCACATCGTCCTGATGGCGGACGCCGACGTCGACGGTGCCCACATCCAGACCCTCCTGCTCACGTTCTTCTTCCGCTACATGCGGGAGCTGATCGACGCCGGCTGGGTCTACCTGGCCAAGCCGCCCCTGTACCTGCTGAAGAGCGGCAAGGAGGAGCTGTACTTCTACAGCGAGCGCGAGTGGGACCAGTACCGCAAGAAGGTCGACGGCGAGAAGAAGCTCGACCCGCAGCGGTTCAAGGGGCTCGGCGAGATGGACGCCGCCCAGCTCTGGGAGACCACGATGGATCCGGAGCGCCGGACGCTGATCCGGGTCACGCTGGAGGACGCCGCCACCGCCGACCGGCTCTTCTCCGTCCTGATGGGCGAGGACGTCCAGGCCCGCAAGGAGTGGATCGAGGACAACGCCAAGGACGTCGTGAACCTCGACGTGTGAGCGGGAGAGGGTAGATGGCGGAGAACCTGTTCCAGGGCCGGGTCGAGGACGTCCAGCTCGAGGACCAGATCCAGCGTTCGTACCTCGACTACTCGATGTCGGTCATCGTGGGACGGGCCCTGCCCGACGTCCGCGACGGCCTGAAGCCGGTCCACCGGCGGATCCTGTGGTCGATGCTGGAGCAGGGGCTCCGGCCCGACCGCCCCTACCGGAAGTCCGCCAACGTCGTCGGCGGGGTGATGAGCAAGTACCACCCCCACGGGGACATGGCCATCTACGACGCGCTGGTCCGGATGGCCCAGGACTTCTCCCTGCGAGCGCCGCTCGTCGACGGGCACGGGAACTTCGGCTCGGTCGACGGCGACCCCCCGGCGGCCCAGCGGTACACCGAGGCGCGGCTGGCCCCGATGGCGCTCGAGCTCCTCCGCGACATCGACGCCGAGACGGTCGACTTCCAGCCCAACTACGACGGCTACGAGCAGGAGCCCACGGTCCTGCCGTCGAGGTTCCCCAACCTGCTGGTGAACGGGTCCGGTGGGATCGCCGTGGGCATGGCCACCAACATCCCGCCCCACAACCTGGGCGAGGTGATCGACGGGGTCGTCCACGTCATCGACCATCCCGACGCCACGCCCCGCGACCTCATGAAGCACATCAAGGGCCCGGACTTCCCGACCGGGGCCGTGGTCATGGGCAAGGACGGGATCCGCGACGCCTACGAGACCGGCCGCGGCTCCATCAAGGTGCGGGCCGTCTGCACGATCGAGGAGTCCTCGCGGGGCATCCAGCAGATCGTCGTGACCGAGCTCCCGTACCAGGTGAACAAGGCACGGCTGGCCGAGAAGATCGCGGACCTGTTCCGGGCCGGCAAGATCAAGGACATCGCCAACATCAACGACCACTCCAGCGGCCGCAACGGCATGCGGCTGGTCATCACGCTCAAGCGTGGAGCCAACCCCCAGGTGGTGCTCAACCAGCTCTACAAGCACACGCAGCTGCAGGACAGCTTCGGCGTGATCATGCTCGCGCTGGTCGACGGGGTTCCCCGCACGCTCAACCTGGCCGAGATGGTCGGCTACTACGTCGATCATCAGGTCGAGGTCGTCACGCGACGGACCCGGTACCAGCTCAAGCGGGCCGAGGAACGGGACCACATCGTCCAGGGGCTGCTGATCGCGCTCCAGCACCTGGACGAGGTCATCAAGATCATCCGCGGCTCGCGGGACGCCGAGGAGGCCCGGGGCAAGCTGATGAAGAAGTTCAAGCTCAGCGAGATCCAGGCCAACCACATCCTCGACATGCCGCTGCGGCGGCTGACCCGGCTCGCGCGGGAGGAGCTCGAGACCGAGCACCGGGAGCTGCTCACCCGGATCCGCTACCTGAAGGGGCTGCTGAAGGACCCCAAGAAGATCCGCGGGGTGATCAAGGCAGAGCTCCTCGAGATCAAGGAGAAGTTCGCGGACCCCCGGCGGACGCAGCTCAAGGCCGACGAGCGCGAGCTCGAGGTCGAGGACCTGATCGCCGAGGAGGACGTCGTCCTCACGGTCTCGCGGGCCGGCTACGTCAAGCGCCAGCCCATCGAGAACTTCCGCCGGCAAGGCCGGGGGGGCCGGGGGATCCGCGGCGCCAACCTCAAGGAAGAGGACGTGGTGAGCCACGTCTTCACCACCACCACGCACCACTGGTTGCTGTTCTTCACGACCAAGGGCAAGGTCTACCGGGTCAAGGTCCATGAGGTTCCCGAGGCCGGCCGGACCGCTCGAGGCACGTACGCGGCCAACCTGCCGGGCGTGGCCATCTCCGGCGACGAGCGGGTCTCGGCCGTGATCGACCTCAAGGAGTACGCCGAGGGCCGGTACATCCTGTTCGCCACACGGCGGGGGATGGTCAAGAAGACGGCGCTGCCCGAGTACGACTCGCCTCGGACCGGGCTCGCGGCCATCAACCTCAAGCCCGGCGACGAGCTGATCGACGTCCGCCTCACCGACGGCAAGGACGACGTGTTCTTGATCTCGCGCAAGGGACAGGCCATCCGGTTCAAGGAGAGCCTCGTCCGCCCGATGGGGCGGCAGACCGCCGGCGTGATCGGGATGCGTCTGGCCGATGACGACGCGGTGATCGCGCTCGGCGTGGGCTCGGAGGGCGAGGAGCTGATCAGCGTGACCCAGCAGGGGTACGGCAAGCGCACGCCGCTCGGCCAGTACCCCGTCAAGGGACGGGGCGGCAAGGGCGTGATCGGCCACTCGCTCACCCGCAAGACCGGCCTCCTGGCGGGCGCGTTCGTCGGCTCCAAGGACCAGGACATGTTCGTGATCTCGTCCTCGGGGATCGTGATCCGGGTGGCGGCGGGCGAGATCCGCCGGGTGGGCCGGGCCAGCCAGGGCGTGCGCACGATGCGGGTGGAGGAGGGTGCCACCGTGGTGGCCCTGGCCCCCGTGATGCAGCAGGCGGAGGACGAGGAGGGCGTCCCTCCGCGGTGAGGGATCAGCCGCCGTCTCGGTCCTCGGGCAGGGGCACCCGGCGGAACGTCCCGTACAGCAGGAGGTCGTAGACGACCTTCAGCGTGCCCGAGACGACGAACGGGGCTCCCAGCGCCACGTGCTCGATCAGGGTGCCGGCCCCGAGCGAGCCGAACGGTCGGGTGACGTACCGGGCGGTGTTGGTGTAGGCGGCCGCGGCGGTGCGCTCCTGCGGGTCCACCATCGAGACCACGTAGGCCTGCCGCGCCGGCACGTCCATCTGCGAGAGCGAGAACCGCGCCAGCAGGACGGCTACGGCCGCGCCGAGCGTGGGCATGGCCGGGACGAGCGCGAGCAGGACGTTCGAGGGCAGGTGGGTGAACACCATCGTGTTCAGCATGCCGATCCGCACGGCCAGGCGACCGGCCACGATCGAGGAGGCTGCCTGGAGCAGCCCGGTCCCGAAGAACACCAGCCCCATCGCCTCCGGCGACGCGCCGAACCGCCGGTGGAACCAGTACACGAGGAACACCTGCACGACGAAGCCGCCGGCGAACGAGTCCATCCCGAAGAGCGCCGCCAGGCGCAGCACGGTGGGGCGTGAGCGTTCGAGAGGGCGGCGGTGCGGTTCGTCGGGCCCGGTCGCCGAGACCTCGACCGCGTCGGACAGGCGCCGGGCGACCAGGACGCACGCCGCCGCGAGCAGCGGGAACGCCAGCAGCCAGCGCTGGTCCGCGGGCACCCCGCCGCCCACCACCTCCCGGACGGCGGCCGGTCCCCCTGCGGCCAGCGCTCCGATCGCCCCCGACAGGTACGCCACGGCGTTGTACCGGCCGAACACGCGCGTTCGCAGCCCCGGGGGCGCGTGCCCCATCATGGCCTGCTCCAGCGAGGTGATCGGTCCGGACTCATTCGGGTCGGTCGAGAACGTGCCGGTGAGCGCGGCCAGGCACAGCAGCACCACGGAGCGCGTCACCGCGAACACGGTCCCCGCCACCCCCATCGTCGCGAGCAGCGCCACGTACGCGCGGCGCCGCTGCAGGCGGTTGCTGGTCAGCCCGATCGCGATCGAGCTCACGGCCATCCCGGCGAGCATCGCGGTGAGCACGAGGCTCACCTCGAACCCCGACAGCCCACCGGCGGACAACGACGTGCCCAGCAGGATGCTGCCGAAGCCGTAGAGGAAGGCCCGGATCGCCTGCACCGTCAGGATCAGGCGGAGATCGCGGAGCGTCGCGTCTCGATGGGTGAGGCTCATCCCCACAGGGGATAATCCCACCGATGACCACGGCGGCCGGGATCGGCCTGCTCGCCGGCGGGACGGCCGTCGGCGTCGTCGCGATGGTGCTCTGGCACAGGTCCGCCGCCCCGATCGGCCTCCTCCTCGCCGCGGCGACGGGCGCTGCCGTGGGTTCGGGCGGCATGCTCCTGGCGGGTCGGGGTGGTGCCGGCGACTGGGTGCTCGCCGTCGGGCTCCTCGCGGTGTTCGGGCCGGCGCACCTGTGGGTGCTGCTCGGTCGGCCCGGGCCGAACCGTGGCGGGTTGTTGCCGACGCGGTCCGGGCCGCGTACAAAGGCAGGGATCCCATGAGCCAGCCTCCCAACGATCCGAGCCTGATGGCCGAGCCTGCGGTCCCGACCGCCCCGTCCGCGACCGCGCCAGCGTCGCTGCACGGGTCCACGGCCGTGACCGATGCCGCGTCCCCGAACGTGGTGACCCCGGTGCGCCGCGGGCTGCGCCGTCGAGCCCGCCAGACGCGGGTGGTGGTCCGGAAGGTCGGACCCTGGTCGGTGTTCAAGTTCTCGTTGCTCTTCTACTTCTGCGTGATGCTGGTGGTCTTGCTCGCGCTGGGGATGCTGTACGCGATCCTCGGCGCGATCGGGGCGATCGACTCGATCACCCGTCTGGCACGGGACCTGTTCGCCGACCAGTCCTTCCAGATCCACGGTGGCTGGATCTTCATCCGCCTGACGCTGGTGGGCCTGGCGATGGTGCTCGTGTGGTCGCTGATCAACCTGTTCATCGCGTTCCTGTACAACCTGATCTCGGACGTGGTGGGCGGGATCGAGGTCACGCTGACCGAGCGCCGCTGAGCCCGCGGCTCGACGCGAACGCGCTGGTCACACGGAAGATTGACACCCCGTTCGGGCCCCGCGTACGCTTGGCCGGACCGGGCCGAAGCGTTCGGGTGAACGGTGCTTTCGGGCCTGTAGCTCAGCTCGGTGAGAGCGCATCCCTGATAAGGATGAGGTCGTTGGTTCAAGTCCAACCAGGCCCACCAGGAAGGAGGACCAGGGTGGCGGAGGAGACCGAGGACACCAAGAAGAAGCGGGGATTCTTCGGCAAGCTGATGCGGCTCGCCTTCATCGGCGCCATCGTCGGGGCCATCGTGGCGTTCGTGAAGCGTCGCCGCGGCCAGGACTTCGGCGAGGACGAGTGGCAGGAGCTTCCCCCTCCGGCGGGCGGTTAGCCAGCCGATCCGAGCAGACCACGACCCGGGCCCGCGCCCCACGGCGCGGGCCTCGGTCCGTCCGGGGCTCGGCGGGGCGCTGCTCGGGTCGTGCATCACGCGGCTGCGGCCGTGCGGCGCCGCGCCGAAGGTAGACTCCGGGCGCCATGGCCGGGACCGCCGCGTGGGAGCTCGCGCACGAGGCCGCCGGTGCGGCCGGCGTGCGGCTCCGCCCCCTGGACGCCCTCGAGGACGCGGACGAGATCCTGCGGGTCATGATCGCCACGTGGGGCGAGCACCAGCTCGTGCCCAGGGAGATGCTCGTGGCGCTCGCGCATAGCGGGAACGTCCCCTACGGCGCCGTGCGCGAGGACGAGATCGTGGGGTACGTGCTGGGCTGGGCCGGCGTGGACGGCGACGGGCTCCACGTGCATTCGCACATGCTGGCGGTGCTCCCCGACCGCCGCCACGGCGGCGTCGGCTACGCGCTCAAGCTGGCCCAGCGGGCCCAGGCCCTGGACCAGGGCATCCACGTGGTCCGCTGGACGTTCGACCCCATGGTCGCGCGCAACGCCTGGTTCAACCTGGGCAAGCTGGGGGCGGTGGCGGACCGGTTCTCCCGGGACTTCTACGGCCAGATGGGCGATCTGCTCAACCGGGGCGAACGCTCGGACCGGTTCGTGGCGCGGTGGGACCTCGACCGGGAGCCCGGGCCACGGGCCGTCGAGGCGATCGCGGTGGTCGAGGTGCCCGAGGACCACGCGGGGCTGCGCGAGCGCGACCCGGCCGCCGCCCGGCTCCGCCGCGACGAGGTGGCCGATGCCGTGGAGCGCCAGCTCGAGCTGGGTCGGGTCGCGGCGGCCTTCGACCGCGAGCGCTCGGCCTACCTGTTCGTGCCGGCCGAGACGCTCGGCGCCGACCGGGGCGTCGTGCGGTGAGCGCCGTCCGGTCGATCGAGCTCCGGCTGGTGGGGCTGCCGCTGGTGCGCCCCTTCCGGACGAGCTTCGGGGAGCAGACCCGGAAGGTCTGCATCCTGGCCCGGGTCGAGA
>JBHGAT010000260.1:0-3376 GCA_041946645.1 Candidatus Velamenicoccus archaeovorus
CGATCGCCTCGGGCCAGCGCGATCCGCCCGGTCCGGGCGAGCTCGACGATGCCGAAGTCGCGGAGCAGCTCGAGGAGCGCCTCGAGCTTCTCCGGCGTCCCGGTAGCCTCCACGATGAGGGTCTTGTGCGTCACGTCGAGGATCCGGGCCCGGAAGATCTCGGCGATCTCGACCACGCGGGCACGGCTCTCGCCGGCGGCCCGGACCTTCACGAGCACCAGCTCCCGTTCGACCGCGTCGCCGGGGTCGTGCTCGAGGATCTTGATCACGTTGATCAGCTTGTTGAGCTGCTTGGTCACCTGCTCGAGCGGCTTGCTCTCGACCCGCACCACCAGCGTCATGCGCGAGAGCCCGCGCTCCTCCGTGGGGCCCACCGCCAGCGAGTCGATGTTGAACCCGCGTGCGGCGAACAGCCCGGCCACCCGCGTGAGCACGCCGGGCTTGTCCTCGACCAGCACCGAGATCGTGTGGAGGCCGTTGCCGTTCATGCGATCGGAGCCTCCGCGGGGTCGTCGACGGGCCGGAGCCCGCCGGGGCCGATGATGATGTCGTCGTTGCTGGAGCCGGCCGGGACCATCGGGAACACCATCTCGCGGGGGTCGCAGCGGAAGTCGATCACGACGCTCCGGTCCTCGATCGACAGCGCCTTCTCGATCACCGGGTCGACCTCGTCGGGGTGCTCCGCCCGCAGGCCGACGGCCCCGTAGGCCTCGGCGAGCTTGACGTAGTCGGGGGTGGTCTGGGTGAGCTCGACCTGCGAGTAGCGCTCCTTGTAGAACAGCTCCTGCCACTGGCGGACCATGCCGAGGTACCCGTTGTTCACGATGGCCGTGACGAACGGGATCCGCTCGGTGGCCGAGGTCGCGAGCTCCTGGGCGGTCATCTGGAAGCAGCCGTCGCCGTCGATCGCGATCACCCGCCGGTCGGGGCGCCCGGCGGCCGCGCCGAGCGCGGCCGGCACGGCGAACCCCATCGTCCCCAGGCCGCCGGAGTTGATCCACGTGCGCGGCTCGGTGAACCGCCAGAACTGCGACGCCCACATCTGGTGCTGGCCCACGCCGGCCACCACGATGGCGTCCTTGGCGTGCTCGTACAGCCGCTGGATCGCGAACTGCGGCTTCAGCGGGCCGTCCTCGGGCTGCTCGTAGGCGTACGGGTAGCGCTCGAGCCACGACCGCAGCGTGCCGAGCCACGCGGTGCGGTCCGGGGGGCCGCCGGCCTCCTCCTGGCGGCGTCGCAGCTCGGATACGAGCTTGGCGATCACGTCGCGCGCGTCGCCCACGATGGGCACGTCGGCCCGGCGGTTCTTGCCGATCTCGGCCGGGTCGATGTCCAGGTGGATCACCTTGGCGTTCGGCGCGAACGTGGAGAGCTGCCCGGTCACACGGTCGTCGAACCGTGCCCCGAGCGCCACCAGCAGATCGGCCTTCTGCAACGCGGTCACGGCCGTGTACCCGCCGTGCATGCCCGGCATCCCCAGCGCGAGCTCGTGGTCGTCGGGGAACGCGCCCCGGGCCATCAGCGTGGTGACCACGGGCAGCCGGCCCTCGGTGGCCAGCTCGAACAGCTCCCTCGTGGCGTTGGCCTTGACCACGCCGCCGCCCACGTACAGCACCGGGCGCTCGGAGGCCATGATCAGGCGGACGGCCTCGCGGACCTGCCGGAGGTTGCCCTTGGTGGTGGGCTTGTAGCCGGGCAGGTCGACCCGCTCGGGCCAGACCCACTCGGTCTCGGTGATCAGGACGTCCTTGGGGATGTCCACGAGCACCGGGCCGGGCCGTCCGGTCGAGGCGATGTGGAAGGCCTCGCGGATCGTCTCGGCCACCTCGGCCGCGTCCTTCACCAGGAAGTTGTGCTTGGTGACGGGCATCGTGATGCCGGTGATGTCGGCCTCCTGGAAGGCGTCGTTGCCGACGGCGGCGGTGTTGACCTGGCCCGTGATGGCCACGATCGGGACCGAGTCCATCTTGGCGTCGGCCAGCGGCGTGACCAGGTTGCAGCCGCCGGGCCCCGAGGTGGCGATGCACACGCCGACCTTGCCCGTGGCCCAGGCGTAGCCCTCGGCCGCGTGGCCGGCGCCCTGCTCGTGCCGGGTGAGCACGTGGCGGATGCTCGAGTCGATCAGCGGGTCGTAGGCGGGCAGGATGGCGCCGCCGGGGATGCCGAAGACCAGGTCGACGCCCTCCCCCTCCAGCGCCTCGAACAGGGCCTGCGCGCCGGTGACCCTCATCGCGCCGCGACCCCCTCTGGCCGGGCCTCGACGGGCCCGGTCTCGACCCGCCGGACCGTGCAGCCCAGCGTGTGGGCCAGGTTCCGGCAGGCCCGCTCGAACTCCCAGGGGGTCCAGTCACGCCGGCGGCTGGTCAGGCCGCCCTCGCCCATCCCCCCGCCGAAGTCGAACCCGGCGTCCATGTACACGACCTCCGCCCCGAAGAACCGGTCGAACTGCCCCCGGTCAGCGGGATCGGCGACGTCCACCGTGACCTGGGCCGGACCCTCCCACAGGACGCTGGCCACGGTGCGTCCGTCGCGCTCGAACTCGTACCGCATGGTGTGCTCCTTCCTTCCGTGGCCCCGTAGGTCCCGTCCCGCCGGCCGCCCGTTCGGGGGGTAGAAAAAACCCCCCGCTTCCGCGGAGGGCGTCCGGCGCGGCACTGGCCTCGTGGGCCGGGCCGCGCCTAGATGATAAGTACGAGCGACCGCTTCCCGGGGACGAAGGACGTCTCGCTCGTCGACATGGTCATCCAAGTGTAGAGGTCTCGACCGGGGTGTCAACCCGCCCGTTCGGATCAGATCGGGCGTGGGCCGGTCAGGCGAGGTGCCCGGTCGGCCGGGCGGCGGACACGGCCGACCACCTCGAGCCGTTCCTCGACACGCTCACCGGCAGCCCGAAGCAGGCGCTCACGGGGTCGTCGCGGAGGACCTGGCGAACCGGTCCGGCGGCGACGATCCGGCCCTCGCGGAGGAGCGCGGCGTGCGTGGTGGTGGGCGGGAGCTCCTCGAGGTGGTGGGTCACCAGCACGCTCGGCGTCGAGCCCAGGTCGTCGGCCGCCTCCAGGGCGTGGAGCAGGGCCTCCCGCCCCGGGAGGTCCAGGCCGGCGGCGGGCTCGTCGAGCAGCAATAGGGCCGGCCGGCCGAACAGCGCGCGAGCCAGCAGCACCCGCTGGCGCTCGCCCTGGCTGCACCTCGCGAAGGGCTGGTCGGTCAGGTGCGCGCACCCCACCCGCTCGAGGAGCTCGGCGGCGCGCGTCCGGTCCACCTCGTCGAACGCCTGGAGCCAGGTGACGAGCGTGGAGCGCTTGCCGGTGAGCACGGCGTCGCCCACCGAGAGGCCCGGCGGGAGCTCGTCGGCCACCGCGTGCCCCACGAACCCGAT
>JBHGAT010000261.1:0-3345 GCA_041946645.1 Candidatus Velamenicoccus archaeovorus
GGGTTCTGCCGGGGCTCGAACCTGCCGGCGGCGATCCGCTCGGCGACGGTGCCGATCCGCCGGCGGAGCTGCTCGACGTCGGCCGCCGTCCTGGCGGTGGACATCCGCTGACCCGGCAACAGGTAGTAGAGCGTGAGCCGCTCGGGCTCGATGCCCCAGACCTGCCGGGCGGCCAGGTGGTAGATCGAGAGCTGGAGATCGCGGTCGATGGCGGCCTGCGGGGGCAGGCGACGGTTGGTCTTGTAGTCGATGATCTCGTAGCCCCCTCCGGGGATCCGGTCCATCCGGTCGATCACCCCGGAGACCTCCACGCCCTCGACCTCGATCGTGAACCGGAACTCCAGCGCCGCGGGGATCCGGTAGGCGGGTGCGTTCTCCCGGTGGTACTGCGCCAGGACCTGGCGTCCGTGATCCCGGTACATCCGTTCCTCGGACGCGTCGGCGAACCCGTCGGACACCCACACGGCGTCGAGGATCTCGTGGAGCTCCTCGAGCGGCGGGGCCACGGGGACGGGGCGGGCGTGGAAGCGGTGGAGGGCTCGATGGAGCGAGTCGCCGAACGCCAGGGCGGGGGACGGCGTGGTGGGGAGGCGGTCCTGGTACTGGAACTTGAACTTGGCGGGGCAGGTCTCGTACGTGTTGACGCTCGAGTACGAAAGGCGCATCCGAACCGCTCCCTGACCTCGCCGGTTGCCTCCGGTGACGGGCCAGTCTATCCTCGGGTCCTCCGGAATCACAAGGATGTAACTTTTCCACAGGTTCTCCACACGCCGGGGCCGAGGGGTGACCTGCGGAGCCCTTCAGGGCCTGCGAGGATCGGGTGAGCGGGAACAGCTTCGTCCACCTCCACACGCACACGGAGTACTCGCTCCTGGACGGCGCGTCCAGGATCTCGGCGCTGTTCGAGACGGCGCGTGGGCTCGAGATGCCGGCCCTGGCCATCACGGACCACGGGGCGATGTTCGGCGCGCTGGACTTCTACGAGGCGGGGATGGCGGCCGGGGTCAAGCCGATCGTGGGCGTCGAGGCGTACGTGGCCCCCGGGTCGCGGTTCGAGCGCGCGCCAGGTGAGAGCGAGGAGAAGTACCGGCACCTCACGATCCTGGCCCGGAACGAGACGGGCTACCGCAACCTGCTCCGCCTGGTCACCGACGCCCACCTCGAGGGCTTCTACCATCGACCCCGGATCGACAAGGAGCTCCTGGCCGAGCGCGCGGACGGGCTGATCGGGCTGTCCGGGTGCCTGGCCTCGGAGGTCTCGCAGCTCCTCTTGTCCGGACAGCGCGAGCGGGCCGTCGAGGTCGCCGGCGCGTACCGGGACATCTTCGGCGACGGCAACTTCTTCGTGGAGCTGCAGGACCACGGCCTGGCGGAGCAACGGGCCATCCTGCCGGGGCTGCTCGACCTGGCCGGCCGCACCGGCCTGCCGGTCGTGGCCACCAACGACCTCCACTACACGTTCCAGCGGGACGCCAAGCCGCACGACGTGCTGCTCTGCATCCAGCAGCAGAAGGTCCAGACGGACACCAACCGGCTGCGGTTCGACAGCGACCAGTTCTACCTGAAGTCGGCGCAGGAGATGCGGGAGGTCTTCCGGGAGATCCCGGAGGCCTGCGACAACACCCTGCGGATCGCCGAGATGTGCGACCTGCGCCTGGTGTACGGGGAGGCCGCCCCGCCCGACCAGCGGTTCCACCTGCCGAGGTTCGAGCCGCCCGACGGGCTGCCGCTGGAAGAGCACCTCCGCCGGCTGGTGCTCGAGGGCGCTCGCGAGCGCTACGGCCGGCTCACGCCGGAGATCTCGGAGCGGATCGAGCACGAGCTGCAGATCATCACCGGCATGGGCTTCGCGGGCTATTTCCTGGTCGTGTGGGACCTGATCCGCTACGCCCGGGAGAACGGCATCCGGGTGGGCCCGGGCCGGGGCTCGGCCGCCGGGTCGGTGGTCTCGTACGCGCTGCGGATCACCGATCTCGACCCGCTGCGGTACGGGCTGATCTTCGAGCGCTTCCTGAACCCGGAGCGCAAGCAGATGCCCGACATCGACATGGACTTCGACGAACGTCGCAGAGACGAGGTGATCCGCTACGTGGCCCAGAAGTACGGGTCGGACCACGTCGCACAGATCGTCACGTTCCAGACGATCAAGGGCAAGCAGGGGATCCGCGACGCCGCCCGGGTGCTGGGCTTCCCGGCGTCGACGGGCGACCGCTACTGCAAGATGTACCCGCCGGCCGTCCTGGGCCGCGAATACCCCATCGAGCAGGCCCTGGAGCAGTCCCCCGAGCTCCGGGCCGCCTACGAGACCGAGCCCGAGGCCCGCGAGATCATCGACACGGCCCGTGCGCTCGAGGGGCTGCGTCGCGAGGACTCGGTCCACGCCGCCGGCGTCGTGATCGGGGACGCGCCGCTCGTGAACTACCTGCCGCTCAAGCTCTCCAAGGACTCGCGCGACGACTCACGGCGGATCGTCACGCAGTTCGACATGCACGGCGTGGAGAAGCTCGGGCTGCTGAAGATGGACTTCCTCGGCCTGCGCAACCTGTCCGTGATCGAGGACACCCTGACCCTGCTGCGCCGCAAGGGGATCGAGCTCGACATCGACCACCTCCCCCTGGACGACCGGCCCACCTACGAGATGCTCCAGGCCGGCGACACCACGGGCGTGTTCCAGCTGGAGGGGGGCGGGATGCGCTCGCTGATCCGGGACCTGGCCCCCGACCGGTTCGAGGACATCATGGCGCTCAACGCGCTGTACCGGCCGGGGCCCCTCAACCAGGGGATGCACACGGAGTTCGCAGCGCGCAAGCACGGGCGCAAGGTCGAATACCCGCACCCCGACCTCGAGGAGATCCTGGCCGCCACGTACGGCGTGATGGTGTACCAGGAGCAGGTGATGCAGATCGCGGTGCGCCTGTCCGGCTACACGCTGGGCGAGGCCGACACGCTCCGCCGGGCCATGGGCAAGAAGAAGCGCGAGGAGATGGCCCGCCACGAGAAGAAGTTCGTGGAGGGGGCGGTCCAGCGCGGCTACCCCGAACGGCTGGCCCGGGACCTGTGGGACAAGATCGTCCCCTTCGCCGACTACGGGTTCAACGCCTCGCACGCCTGCGCCTACGCGCTCGTGGCCTACCAGACCGCCTACCTGAAGGCCCATCACCCGGTCGAGTACATGTCGGCCGTGCTCACCAGCGTGAAGGACGACAAGGACCGCAAGCCCTTCTACCTCAACGCCTGCCGGCTGATGGGCATCGAGGTGTTGCCACCCGATGTGAACGAGTCCGAGCTCGACTTCGCGCCCGTGCAGAGCGGCGAGCCCAAGATCCGCTACGGGCTCTCGGCCGT
>JBHGAT010000262.1:0-3342 GCA_041946645.1 Candidatus Velamenicoccus archaeovorus
AGGTCGGCGCGGCCACCGAGGTCGAGCTCAAGGAGAAGAAGCACCGCATCGAGGACGCGGTGCAGTCCACCAAGGCTGCCGTGGAGGAGGGCGTCGTTCCGGGCGGCGGGGTGGCCCTGCTGAACGCGCAGGTGGGCCTGGACAAGGTGGATCTCGAGGGCGACGAGATGACCGGTGCCCTGATCGTCCGCCGGGCCCTGGAGGAGCCGCTCAAGCAGATCGCGACCAACGCCGGCCTGGAAGGCGGGGTGGTGGTCGAGAAGGTCCGGGGCCTGGACCCCGGTCACGGCCTGAACGCGGCCACCGGCGAGTACGAGGACATGTACAAGGCGGGCATCATCGACCCGACCAAGGTCACCCGGTCGGCGCTGCAGAACGCGGCCTCGATCGCGGCGCTGTTCCTGACCACGGAGGCGGTGGTGGCCGAGAAGCCCGAGAAGGAGAAGGCGCCGGCCATGCCGGGCGGCGGCGACATGGACTTCTGAGCCGTCGTCACACGAGCGCAACACCGGTACCTGAACCGTCCGGGGGGCTCCGGCGAACACCCTGCAGGAGCCCCCCTCTCTCCGGCGAAGCGGGCCCCGGGAGACGACAACCCGGGGCCCGCTTCCATCTCCGCGCGTCGCGGGCGGTTGCCTCCGCCCGCCCGAGGCCCCGCGTGGCACAATCGCCTCCCATGACCGCCGACGCGCTCGTCGACAAGCTCGAGGCCCTCGAGGGATGGTTCGCGGGCGCGGAGCGCGTGGTGGTCGCCTACTCGGGTGGCACGGACTCCACCCTGGTCGCCGCCGTGGCCACCCGTGCCCTCGGGGATCGCGCCCTCGCCGTGACGGCGGTCTCGCCGTCGCTCCCGCCGGGGGAGGCCGCCGAGGCCCGGCGGGTGGCGGCCCAGCTCGGGATCCGCCACCGGACGGTCCGGACGCACGAGGCCGAGGACCCGCGGTACCTGGCCAACGGACCGGACCGCTGCTACCACTGCAAGACCGAGCTCTATACCGTGCTCGGCCGGGTCGCCGCCGAGGCCGGCCGCGGCGCCTGGGTCGTCTCGGGCGCCAACGTGGACGACCTCGGGGACGTCCGGCCGGGGCTCCGCGCCGCCCGGGAGCACGGCGTGCGGCATCCGCTCGTCGAGGTCGGGCTGACCAAGGCCGAGGTGCGTGAGGCCGCCCGCCGGCTCGAGCTGCCGACCTGGGACAAGCCCGCGTCGGCCTGCCTGTCCTCGCGGATCGCGTTCGGCATGATGATCAGCGTGGAGGAGCTCGCGCGGGTGGGACGGGCCGAGCGGCTGCTCAAGGATCTCGGCTTCCGCCAGTGTCGCGTCCGCGTGCACGGGGAGCTCGTCCGGATCGAGGTCGAGGCGCCCGAGCTGCCCCGGCTGGCCGACCCGGCGGTGCGGGAGCGGGTCGTCGAGGGCCTCCGGTCACTCGGGTACCGGTACGTCACGCTCGACCTGGAAGGGTTCCGTTCGGGGAGCATGAACCCGGAGGCGGGACCGTGATCAAGGCCAGGTTCCACCTGACGTTCCCCGAGCACCTGATCAACGAGCCGGTGATCCACCGGGTGGGCCGCGAGTTCGACCTCGTGACCAACATCCGCAGGGCCAACATCGAGGAGCACCAGGCCTGGGTGATCCTCGAGGTGGAGGGGGAGGAGGGCTCGGTGGCCCGGGCGGTGGGCTGGCTGACGGGCCAGGGCATCCAGGTCGACCGGATCGAGGGCTGAGTGCTCGAGGTCCGGCTGCGCATCCGGTGGCGCGACATGGACGCCTACGGGCACGTCAACAACGCCGTGTACCTCACGTACCTGGAGGAGGTCCGCGATGCGTGGGTCCAGAAGGTCCTCGGTCCCACCACGGACACCTGGGACTTCGTCCTGGCCCGGGTGGCCGTCGACTACCGCAGCGAGCTGAAGCAGGAGGACGGGGAGATCGTGGTCCGGTGCTCGCTCGAGCGGATCGGCCGGTCGAGCATCCGCACCCGTGAGGAGGTCCGGAAGCTCGACGGCACGATCTCGGCCGAGGCCGGTTCGGTCATCGTGCCGCGGGATCCCCGCACCGGCCGGTCGCGAGCCCTCACGCAGCAGGAGCGGGCCGTCCTGGAGCGGGAGCTGGCCGCGGACGCCGAGCGCTAGGACGGCGCCGTCCGGCCCAGCACCCGGCGGCCCCAGACGAAGTGGTCGCGGTACCACCCCGAGCCGACCCACACGATCGACACGCCCCCCGCACCGCTCGAGGAGTCGATGGCCCATCCCCGCCCGATCGAGACGTCGACGTGGTCCACGACCCCGTCGTCGCTGCCGTCGAAGAACAGCAGATCCCCGGGGCGCACGTCTCGGTACCGGCGGATCCGCTCGCCCGCCGATGCCATCTGTGCCGAGCTCCGCTGGGGCAGGGACCACCCGGCGTAGTCCCGTGGGGGCTGGTTGCTCCACCCGCCTTCGGCCGCCTTGACCACCCACCAGGCCAGGCCGGAGCAGTCGAACCCGCCGACCGGCTGGTCGCCGCAGCAGTAGCCGTCGGGCGAGGGCTGGTACCACTCGCCGCCGTAGACGTACGGGTAGCCGACGTAGTCGATGGCGAACTGCACCAGGCGTCGCCTGGCCGGACCGAGGTTCGGCAGGGTGATCGTCCGGTAGCCCTCGAGCGAGGCGGGGACCCACGATGGCATCGTGGCCGCCCGGTACAGCGACCAGGCCACCTCGGCGCGGGAGAGCGGCGAGTCGGGCCCCACCTCGAGGGACTCGTCGCCGTGGTCGTACCGCAGGCCGATCCGCATGCCGATCAGGAGCGTCCCGAAGTCGGGAGGTACCTCGAACCCGGCGCCGTCGGCCGTGTGGATCGCTTCCGCCCCGGCCGCGAGGTCGCCGAGCCCGAGCGCGAGGACGAGCGCACGATGCGCCACCCGCGTGGTCACCGGCTGGGTGGGCAGGAAGTCGCCCTGGGCGTCCGGGGCCATCCAGCCGAGCTTCACGGCGACGTTGGCGAAGCGGGCCATGCCCCTGGTCCCCGGGAGATCGGGGAACGTGATCGCGGGGTCGACGGGCTCGTCCGGGGCGAAGGCGCGCACCAGCGACCGCGCGAACAGGGACCGGCGCTCCAGGCGCTCGGGCCGGAACGGGTAGGTGCCGTCCTGGGCCGGCCGGAAGTCCCGCATCCACGGGTTCGCGGCGCCGACGAAGTCGATCGCCGCGGCTGCCCAGTGCTTCCGGTCCACGTCCGACCAGACGATGCCTTCGGTGGGCTGCGGTCCGGCCGTCGGCCGGAGGGCCGGCATCCCGCCGTCGCGGTCGCCCACCGCGAGGATGGCTCGGGGCGAGGCGGGCCGGCCGGTGGCCGAGCCCGGG
>JBHGAT010000263.1:0-3340 GCA_041946645.1 Candidatus Velamenicoccus archaeovorus
GGGCTGGTGGTGGTGGAGCTCGAGATCCCCGCGGGCGCCTACGACCGGGTGGCCATCACCGAGGAGCCCGAGGGTTCGAGGCCCGCCGCCCCCGGCCGTCTCCGCTGGGGCGCCTCGCTCTAGGTCGCCGGCTCGGCGGTCGAGGTGACGGGCGCCGCGCGCGGCGGCGCGGACGCGCGCAGGAACCCCCAGAACATCACGGCGATCCCCGCGAGCAGCCCGATCGAGAACACCGGCACCACGTTCAGGCCCGCGCCGACCCCGGAGCCGATCGCCACGATCGTCGCACCGGCGGCGATCAGCGTCGTCCCCACCATGCGGTCGTGGAGCCCCGATGCCGAGCGCATCTTCCAGATCGACCAGGCCGAGCCGACCAGCAGCACCAGGTAGGCGGGGTAGGCGTACAGCTGCGACAGGCGGTAGGGCAGCGTGTCGTCGGCGAACGCGTCCTTGCCGAGGGGCAGGTCCTTGCCGAGCGCCGCGGCGTCGATCGTGGCCGTCCGGACCCGCGCCGCCGCGAACGCCGTGGCGAACAGGAGCAGGAGCAGCAACACGTGGTTCACCCAGCGCCTGCGGACCAGCAGGTAGAGCTCCCCCATCGCGAGGAACGGCACGTTGAGGATGGCCCCGAACAACCAGTACAGGCGGTACTCGGCCTTGGTCCACCCATCGATCACACCGAGCAGCAGCGCCAGGGATGCCACGGCGTACATGAGCAGGGCGATCGCCCAGATCACCTGGTAGATGCGCCGGCGTCGGACGAACTGCCTGACCAGGAGCGCACCGAACAGCAGCGCGATCGCGGCGGCTCCGAGCGGGAAGATCCACATCGCGCCCCGCAGCATAGCGAGGTCCATCCGGGGCGGGGGGCGATCGCCCGATACAATCCCGTCGTGACAGCGGCGTCCTTCCCCCGTCCACAGCTCATCTGCTCCACGGCTGCGTTCTTCAGTCGGCCGCTCCGCGAGGCCTTCGCGCACATCGCCGGGGCCGGGTTCTCCGGCGTGGAGGTCATGGTCACTCGCGACCCGGATACCCAGGAGCCCCACCGCCTCCGAGACCTCTCCGAGGAGCACGAGCTCGCCATCCGCGCCATCCACGCGCCGTTCCTGGTGATGACCCGGACGGTGTGGGGGACCGACCCGGTGCGGAAGATCTACCGCGCCATCGAGCTCGCCGAAGACCTCGACGTCCCGCTCGTCGTGGTGCACCCGCCGTACCGCTGGCAGACGGGGTACCGCCGATGGCTCGACGGACGCCTGCCCGGGCTCTCGGAACACACGGGTGTCCGCGTGGCCGTCGAGAACATGTTCCCGGTGCGGCTCCCCGGCTCGCGCGGGGTGAGCTTCCACACCCGGCACCAACCGGCGGAGCTCGAACGGTTCTCCGACGTCGTCCTCGACACCAGCCACGCAGCGGTCTCGGGGCTCGACCCCTCCGACACGTTCCGGCGACTCGGGAACCGGGTCTCCCACGTCCACCTGTCGAACAACGCCGGCAAGGGATGGGACTCCCACCTGCCGGTCGAGCAGGGCGTGCTGCCGCTGGCCGAGTTCCTCGACGCCGTCGCCTCGGACGGCTTCCGCGGGGCCGTCTCGCTCGAGCTCGACCTCCGCCGGTACCTCGACGCACCGGCCGAGCTCCGGCGGGTGCTGGTCGCCAACCGCGAGTTCTGCCAGGCCCGCCTCCCCCTGGCGGCCTGAGCGGCCGCCGGGTGCTCGGGCCGGCGTCCGCCCCGTCGGTGCGCGACGGACGGCGACGGTCCCGTCGATGAGGGTTCGGTTGCCCCTTCGGGAACCACGGTCGCCGTGGCACCGTCCGAGTCGTTGGACGTCGTCCGAGGGGGGTGGGTCCCGTGCGCACCGCACGCTGGGTTCCGCTGCGTCGTGCCGCCGCGCCGGCCGCGACGCTGGCGTTCGCCTTGTTGGCCTCGATGCTGGTCGGCGACGCGGCGCCCGCCGCCACCGCCTGTCCGTCCCCACCCGCCGTCTTCCCGCAGACCAGCCTGACGTCCGGGACGCTGGCGACGGGGCTCACGACGATCTCGGGCGAGGCGCCGACGTCGTTCGACGTGCAGATCCTGGGCGTGATCCCCGACGGGATCGTGCTCGGGATCGACGCGATCGTGGCTCGGATCACCGGCCCACCTGCGTTCCTCCAGCAGACCGGCGGCGGGTTCTCCGGCATGTCCGGCTCCCCCGTGTCGATCGGCGGCCGGCTGGTCGGCGTGGTGTCCTACGGGTACTACGCGGACCCGGCCGTCATCGGCCTCACGCCGGGCTCGGCGATGGTCGACCTCCTGGGGTTCCTGGACGGGGGGCGGGCCGCACGGACGATCGCCTTCACGCCCCAGGTGCGCCGGGCCGTGGCCCGGACGATCCCCGCAGGGCCCGCCCAGCTGACCGGTGGTCTGGAAGCGCTGCCGGTGCCGGTCGGCGTCTCGGGGCTCCCGGAGCGGAGCCTGCGCCGGCTCCAGGACCGGCTGGACCGGCACGCGTTGGGTGTGCAGCTGTTCGCGTCGGGCTCCGCGGCGGCGCCGGCCGGCGCCGCGACCACGCGGTTCGTGCCGGGGCAGCCGATCGGCTCCGTGATCTCGTACGGGGACGCGACGATCTGGGCCATGGGCACGGCGTCGATCGTGTGCGGTGATGTCGTGGCAGCCTACGGGCACTCGCTGTTCGGGGGGCCGCCCGGACCGGTCACGCTCGGCATGACCGGCGCGGACGTGCTCACGGTCATGAAGGGCTCCCCCTATTCGCTCCCGTCGACGCTGGGCTACGTCACAGACACGCGGGGGACGTTCACCCAGGACCGGTACGCCGGCCAGGTGGGGACGTTCGGGACGCTGCCGCCCACGGCCGCGATCACCTCCCACCTGTCCAGCCCGGACACCGGGATCTCCCGCGACGGTCGTACGGACGTCGCGTTCCAGCAGGACTACTGGTTCGTCGACGCGGCCTGGAGCCACTTCTACGGGAACACGGCGTCGGTGTTCCAGCGGTACGGCCGAGGCACCTCGAACCTGTCGTGGACGATCCGGGGCGCGACCGAGGAGGGGACCCCCTTCACCGTGGAGAACCGCGGGATGTTCTGGTCCGACTACGACGCCGCGAGCACCGTGAACAAGCTCACGAGCTCGGTCTACGAGCTCGCGTTCAACCGGTTCACCCGGGTGACGTTCACGAGCGTCGAGGCCACGGGCAGCATCACGGGCGACCGCCTGGAGGGGCGGATCTCCCGGATCCGTACCCGGACGTCGCTGCAGCCGGCGCTCCGGAGCCGGAGCCTGGTGAGGGTGCGGCCGGGGGGCAAGATCTCGGTGGAGGTCACGCTCGCTCCG
>JBHGAT010000264.1:0-3338 GCA_041946645.1 Candidatus Velamenicoccus archaeovorus
GCGTAGGGTGGCGAGGCCGTACGAGCCGTTCCGCTCGGCGTAGACCTCGCTCCCCACGCGGAACGACCCGTGGTCGAGGAGCCGCACCGCGCACGCCAGCACGCGCTCACGGGGCAGCCCCTCCAGCGCGAGGTGCTCGGCAACGGTCCCCCGGAGGGCCGGCAGCGCCCGGGCGAAGTGCGGCATGCGCCGGAACTTCTGGCGATCGCGCCACCGGCGCCACCGCTCGTGATACAGGTACTGTCGCCGCCCGGCCGCGTCCAGGCCCGTCGCCTGGATGTGTCCCCACGGGTGGGGGCAGATCCACACGTCCACCCACGCCGGCGGGATGGCCAGGGACCGGACGCGCTCGAGCGTCTCGGGATCGTCGATGCGGACACCGCGGACGTCCGTGTAGAGGAACCCGCGACCGTGACGGCGCCGGGACAGACCGGGCTGATCCACCCGCACCCGCCGGACCCGTGGCATCCGCCCTCCCACCGCCCTCGATCGTCGTATCGCTCGACCGCGGGGATACCCGCCGAACGTTCCATGCAATCCCCTCGAGGCTCGGAGGGTGAGGCGCCCCATGGGCCACCTGTACCAGATCGGGAGCGTCGGTCCCCGCACCGATCCGATGCTCGAGGCCCACACGCTCCTCGGCGCGATCGCGGCGCTGGTCGCGGAGTACGCGGACGCGTGCAACATCTTCGGCGACGTCCAGACGGTGCGGCGCAAGCTCGCGATCCTCGAGCGCCACTGCGAGGAGATGGGCCGCGACCCCGCCGGGATCACCACGACCCGGCTCGACGGGCTGATCTTCAACCTCCCGAACGCGCACGAGCTCGACCCCGTGGAGCTGGCCGGCAGGACGCTCACGTCGCCCTGAGGCGGGACCGGGCCGCCCGCCGCATCCGGAGATAGGCTGCCGGCATGGCGGGGCGGCTGGTGCTCGACGTCTCGAGCCTCATGTACCGCTCGTTCTTCGCGATGCGCGACGGCGTGCGCTCGCCGGACGGGCGGTCCATCGGCGCGGTGCACGGCTACCTCGACATGGTCCGGCGGCTCATCGTGTCGCGTCGGCCGGACGAGGTGATCCACGTCTACGACCACGAGTGGCGGCCCACCGCCCGAACCGACATCTACCCGGGCTACAAGTCGAGGCGCCCGCCCGACCCCGAGGGCCTGCCCGAGCAGTTCCCGCTGCTCCGGCGCGTGCTCGACCTCACCGGGATGCCGCAGGCGCAGACGCAGGGCTGGGAGGCCGAGGACGCGATCGGCGCGCTCTGCGCCCGGGCGCGCGCGAACGACCGGATCGAGATGGTGAGCGGCGACCGAGACCTCCTCCAACTCGTCCGCGATCCGGTGGTGAAGCTCCTCTACACGCTCCGGGGCGTGAGCGAGCTCCGCGAGTTCGACGAGGCCATGGTGCTCGAGGTGTACGGGGTGCCCGCGGACCGGTACGCGGACTTCGCGATCCTCCGGGGGGACCCGAGCGACGACCTCCCCGGCGTCCGCGGGGTCGGTCAGAAGACGGCGCGCGAGCTCGTGCTGGCGTACCCGTCGCTCGACGCGCTGCTGGCCGACGCGGCCTCGGCCGAGCCGCGGCCCGGGCCGCTCAAGGGCAAGCCCGCGCTCCGCGCTCGGCTGCGCGAGGCGGCCGACTACGTCGCGGCGATGCGCCGGATCGTCCCGGTCAACGCGGACGCGCCGCTCGAGGTCTGGAGCGGGGCTCGCGACGACGACGCGCTCGCGGCGCTGGCCGAGGAGCTCGGCCTGCGGGGCCCGGTGCAGCGGCTCCTCGCCGCCGTGCGCTCCGCCGAGCCCTGACCGCGGACGACCCGGGGTCAGACCTCGAGCTGCGCGAGGCCGTCGCGGAGGACCTGGGCCGAGCGCTCCAGCCGGGCCCGTTCGTCGGCGTCGGTGGACACGCCGAGGTCGCAGACGACGCCCTCCCCGCTCACCAGCCGGGGCAGCGACAACGCGCAGCCGGCATCGGCGCTCCACGCGCTCACCGTGAGGATCGAGCGGCGGTTCCGCAAGACGACCTCCACGGCCTGGGCGATGGCCGCGGCGACCCCGTAGTAGGTGGCGCCCTTGCCCTCGATGATCCGGGCGGCGGCGTGCACCACCTCGTCCTCGACCTGGGACCGGTCGCGGTCGGTGAAGGTGCCTCCCATCGCCGCCACGAACCCGTGGAGCGGACGGCCGGCCACGTCCAGGCTGCTCCACACGAGCACCTCGGAGTCGCCGTGCTCGCCCACCACGTAGCCGTGGACGTGGGTCACGTCCACGTCGATCCGAGCGGCCACGATCTGCCGGAACCGCGCGGTGTCGAGCATCGTCCCGGTGCCGAACACGCGGTGCGCGGGCACCCCGGCCTCCCTCGCGCGGAGCTCGGCGACGCGCGTCATCACGTCGACCGGGTTGGTGGCCACGATGAGCACCGCGTCGGGCGCGTGCCGGACGACCTCGGGGACGACGGAGCCGACGATGCCGGCGTTGGTCTGGAGGAGGTCCATCCGGGACTGCCCCGGGCGCTGGGCGGCACCGGCCGTGAGCACCACGACCGCGGCCCCGACCAGCGCGTCGTAGCCGTCCGCGGTCACGCGCACCGGGCCCGAGAACGGCGTGACGTGCGCGACGTCGGTGGCTTCGGCGACGGCCTTGGCCCTGTTCACGTCGACCAGGACGACCTCGCTGGCCACCTGGCGCAGGGCGAGCGCGTTGGCGGCGGCGGCCCCGACGAACCCGGCCCCCACGATCCCCACCTTCATGGGCCGACCCTATCGCGCCCGACATCTCCCCGGTGCGGTCAGTCCGGCCTGGCTGGCCTGGTCACGTCGGCGACGCTCGCGTCCAGGGCCCTCAGCAGGTCGGCCGGGGACAGGTGCAGGTTCACGCCTCGGGCGCCGCCCCCGATGGCCACCCGATCGAGCCCGTTCAGCGAGGCATCGGCGATCACCGGCCACGCCGTGGTCGAGCCGAAGGGGGTGATCGCGCCCCGCTCGTAACCGGTCGCCTCGCGCGCCTCTTCCCGGTCCGGGAGCGCGAGCCGGTTGACGCCGAGGCTCGCGCGGAGCTTGGCCCAGTCGATCTGGCGCCCGCCGGGCACCAGCACGAAGACGTAGTCGTCGGCGCTCCGACGAACCACGATCGTGCGGAGGAGCCGCCCGAGCTCGATGCCCTGCGCCACGGCGCTCTCCTCGGCGCTCGAGGGAGGCGGGATGCGCACCACCTTGAAGGGGATGCCGGCGGCGTTCGCCGCGCGGATCGCGGGCGTCTCCTCACCCATGCCTGGAGCGTACCGGACGAGCGTGGCCCGGCTGGCCGAGCGGGTCGTGGGGCCGACCTGCCGG
>JBHGAT010000265.1:0-3333 GCA_041946645.1 Candidatus Velamenicoccus archaeovorus
TCTCGGCCGTCGCGTTCTGCGGGATGGGGGGGTCGGCGGTGGCCGGCGACGTGCTCGCCGCGCTCGCGTGGGACCGGCTGCGGGTGCCGGTGGTCGTGGTCCGGGCCGACCGGCTGCCCGAGCACTGCGGCCCGGACACGCTGGTCCTGGCGTCGTCGTACTCGGGCGATACCGCCGAGACCCTCTCGTGCTTCGAGGACGCCCTCCGGCGAGGCTGCCGCGTGGCCGTGCTGACGTCGGGGGGGCGGCTCGCCGAGCGGGCCCGCCGGGAGGGCTTGCCGCTGGTCGCGGTCCCCGGGGGGTTCATGCCGCGGGCGGCGTTCGGCTTCCTCGCCCTGGGGGTGCTCGGTCTGCTCGAGGGGATGGGCCTGGGGCTGGGCGTCGGCGAGGGCCTCGACGGCGCGGTCGAGCGGCTGGACACGCTCGTCGCCACGCTGGTCCCCACGGTCCCCTCGTCGGTGAACCCGGCCAAGCGGCTGGCCGCCGCGATCGGGCACCGGATCCCCGTGGTCTGGGGCGCGGGGGGGATCGGCGCCGTGGCCGCGGCTCGGTGGAAGACCCAGATGAACGAGAACGCCAAGGTCCCCGCCTGGTCGGCCGAGCTGCCGGAGCTCGACCACAACGAGGTGGTGGGGTGGTCGGAGGCCGAGGGCACCCGGTTCTCCGTGATCGCCCTCCGTCACGAGGGCGAGCCGCCCGACGTGGCGGCCCGGTTCCCGCTCTCGATGCAGATCGCCCGCGATGCCGGCGCCCAGGTCGAGGAGGTGTGGGCCTCCGACGGTTCCCCGCTCGACCGGCTCCTGTCGCTGGTGCAGATCGGGGACTTCGTGTCGGTGTACCTGGGCATCGCCCGGGGGTTCGACCCCACGCCGATCGACGCGATCGCGCGCCTCAAGCAGGCGCTGGCCGGGGGATGAGCGCGTGAGCAGGGCGATCCCGGCGCCCGGCGACGGCCTGGCCGACCTGGCCGCGGAGGCCGTGCGGTCCAGGACCGGCTTCGAGCCGGCGGTGGCCGTCGTGCTCGGCTCCGGGCTCGGCGCGGCGCTCCGGGAGCTCGAGGTGGAGGCGTCGTTCCCGTTCGAGGAGCTCCCCGGGTTCCCCCGTCCCACGGTCCCCGGGCACGCCGGGGCGCTCGTGCTGGGCATGCTGGGCGGCGTGCCGGTGGCCGCCTTCCGGGGCCGGATCCATTACTACGAGGGCAACGACATGCCGGTGTGCGCGCTGCCGGTCCGGCTGGCCCGAACGCTCGGGGCCGGCACGGCCGTGCTCACCGCGGCGACCGGAGGGATCGGCGAGGGGCTGACGACGGGACACCTCGTCGTGGGGACCGACCACCTGAACCTGATGGGGGTCAACCCGCTGCGCGGTTGGCGCAACCCGGACGGCTCGCCGCCGTTCGTGGACATGGTGAACGCCTACGACCCCGAGCTGACGGAGCTCGCCGTCGCCGCGGCCGAGGCGCGGGCGATCCCCGTCTCGCGCGGCGTCTACGCGGCGATGCCCGGTCCCACCTTCGAGACGCCGGCCGAGATCGAGATGCTGCGCCGGGCCGGGGCCACGGTGGTGGGCATGTCGGTCGTGCCGGAGGCGGTCCCGGCCCGGGCCATGGGCATGCGGGTGCTGGGGCTGTTCTTCGTCTCGAACCCGGTCGGGGTGCAGGTGCGCCACGAGGACGTGCTGCGCGCGACCGACGCGGTGGCCCCGGCCATCGGCGAGGTGATCTCCGAGGTGCTGTCGAAAGGAGCGGGATGGACTGCGACGTGAGGGATCTCGGCCTGGCCGAGGAGGGACGGCAGCGGATCGAGTGGGCCGGCGGCGAGATGCGGGTGCTGGCGCAGATCCGGGAGCGGTTCGAGAAGGAGCAGCCCCTCGACGGCGTCCGGATCGGCGCGTGCCTGCACGTGACGACGGAGACGGCCAACCTGGTGGAGACGCTCACGGCCGGGGGTGCCGACGTGGCGCTGTGCGCCTCCAACCCGCTCTCGACCCAGGACGACGTGGCGGCGGCGCTGTGCGAGCGCGGCTCGGTCCGGGTCTACGCGATCAAGGGCGAGGACCACGACACCTACTACCGGCACATCAACGCGGTGCTGGACCACCGGCCCCAGATCACGATGGACGACGGCGCGGACCTGGTGAGCCTGCTGCACAAGGAGCGCGCCGACCAGATCGCCGAGGTGATGGGCGGGACCGAGGAGACGACGACCGGGGTGATCCGTCTGCGGGCCATGGCCGCCGACGGCGCGCTGCGGTACCCCATCGTCTCGGTGAACGACGCCAACACCAAGCACCTGTTCGACAACCGGTTCGGCACCGGCCAGTCCACGATCGACGCGATCATGCGGTCCACCAACCTCCTCCTGGCCGGTCGGACCGTGGTGGTGTGCGGCTACGGGATGTGCGGGCGGGGCGTGGCCTCGCGGGCGCGCGGCCTGGGCGCGCAGGTCGTGGTCACCGAGGTCGACCCCCTCCCGGCGCTCGAGGCGGCGATGGAGGGCTACCGCGTGATGCCGCTCCGCGAGGCCGCGCGGGTCGGCGACGTGTTCGTGACGGTGACCGGCGACACGGGAGTGATCCGGCGCGAGCACCTCGAGCTGATGAAGGACGGCGCGGTGCTGGCCAACTCCGGGCACTTCGACGTGGAGATCGACAAGTCGGCGCTGGCCGAGCTCGCGGTGGAGCAGCGCCGGGTCCGCGGGTTCGTGGACGAGTACCGCCTGGCCGACGGGCGCCGGCTCCATCTGCTGGGCGAGGGACGGCTGGTGAACCTCGCCGCCGCCGAGGGGCATCCCGCCGCCGTGATGGATATGTCGTTCGCCAACCAGGCGCTGTCGGTGGAGTGGGTGGTCCGCTCCAGCGGGGCGCTCGAGCCGGGGGTCCACCCCGTCCCGGCGGAGATCGACGCCGAGGTGGCCCGGCTCAAGCTGCGGGCCATGGGGATCGAGATCGACCGGCTCACGCCGGAGCAGGAGGAGTACCTGAGGTCGTGGGAGCAGGGGACCTAGACGCCTTCCGCGAGGCCGGCCGCGTGCTGTTCTCGATGGGGCTCGTGAGGGGGAGCGAGGGCAACCTCTCCACCTGGGACGGGGAGCGCCTGCGCATCACCCGCACGGGATCCGAGCTCGCCCGGCTGTCACGGGCCGACGTGCTCGAGGGCACGCTGGAGGAGCCGCCGCACGGCGCCTCCTCCGACCTCGAGCTCCACGTGCGCCGGTACCGTGAGCGCGGCCCGGGCGCGGTGGCCCACGCACACCCCGCCGGCTCGGTCCCCGAGGGCTGGACGGAGGGCCGGCCGCACGGGGCCTACGCCTTCGCCCCGACGCTGGGGGCGGC
>JBHGAT010000266.1:0-3326 GCA_041946645.1 Candidatus Velamenicoccus archaeovorus
CCGGCGAGGACTTCGCGGCGGGGCACGTCCCCGGATCGATCAACGTGCCCCTCGAGGACTCCTTCGCGAGCTACGTGGGGTGGCTCCTGCCGTTCGGCGCGCCGCTGGTGCTCGTGACGCCGGAGCCGCCCGCCGGGACCGACCGGGAGGCCGCAGTGCAGCTGTTCCGGATCGGGTTCGAGGACGTCCGGGGACGCCTCGAGGGCGGTATCGAGGCCTGGGCGAGCTCCGGACGGGACCTCCGCGCGTACCCGAGCGCCACGGTCGACGAGCTCCTCGCGATCGCCCGGCGGGAGCCGTCGAGGATCCTGGATGTCCGACAGCTGCCCGAGTGGGAGGCGGGACACCTCGAGGGCACCCGGCACCTGTTCGTGGGTGAGCTCCCCGACCGGCTCCCGACCGTGCCCACCGGCGGCGAGGTGGTGGTGGCCTGTGCCAGCGGCTACCGCTCCTCGATGGCGGCCAGCCTGCTGGACCGCGCCGGGGTCCCCGTTCGGCTGGTGGCTCCGGGCGGCGTGCCCGAGGCCCTGCGGCGCCGGACCCGACCCGTGCCCGAAGGCCCGGGGTGAAGCGGACCGACCTGGGGCTGCCGTCACGCGGGAGGCGCCGGTCCGGGTCCTGCCATCACGCGCGAGCCGGCGGTCCGGCTCAGGCTCCCACCGGCAGCCTCGACTCGTACCGTCCGCCCGCGCTGCGGACCAGGCCCTTGAGCTCGAGCTGCATGAGGAGCGGGACGACCTCCGCCACGGTGGCCCCCAGGGCGCGGGCCACCGTCTCGGGCAGCACGGGCCCGGTCATCGCGTCGAGCGCGGCGCGCTCCACCAACGTCAGCCTCGGGGACGCGTGCGGGCCGATCGCGCTCGACAGGCGGAGGTCGGTCAGGAGGTCGTCGGGTCCCCGGATCAGGCCCGCGCCGTCGCGGATCAGGGCGAGGGGTGCGGCCGACAGCGGGTTGTTGACGGCGCCGGGGACGGCGTACACGTCGCGACCGAGCTCGAGCGCGTGCCGGGCCGAGATCAGGGAGCCGCTCCGCTCCCGGCCCTCCACCACCACGAGGGCGGAGCACAGCCCGGCGATGATGCGGTTACGTGCGGGGAAGCGATGGCCGTCGGGCGGGATGCCCGGCGGGTACTCGCTCACGATGCACCCCTGGCCCCGGATCCGCTCCAGCAGCCGGCGGCTGGCCCGCGGGTAGGCCAGGTCGATCCCGCAGCCCAGCACGGCCACCGTACGGCCCCCCGCCTCGAGCGCACCCTCGTGCGCGGCCGCGTCGATGCCTCGCGCGGCGCCGCTCACCACGGTGGCGCCCGCGGCGGCGAGCGCACGCCCGAGCTCGCGGGCCAGGTCGCGCCCGAGCTCCGTGCACCCGCGCGCACCGACGACGGCCACGGTACCGCCCCGGGCCGGCGGCGGGCCGCCCCGCACGAAGAGCCAGCCCGGTGGGTCGGGCAGGTGCTCGAGCTGCGCCGGGTACTCCCGGGAGCCCCACGGGACCAGGCGGGCGCCGCACGACCGCAGCTCGGCCGCGATCCGGTCCGGATCCAGCGTGCCGGCGAACCGGGCGTCGCCGGCGCTCCCGGCCCGGCCGGCCCGGATGGCCGCCAGGCACCGCACGGCCGTCCGCTCGGAGCGGGCCAGCGCGAGCAGGTCCGCCGAGCGCATGCCGCGGAGCGCGGACAGGACGAGCAGCGCACGCCGCTCGGCGGGCCCACGGCCGAACCGGTCCGGCCAGCCCGCCGGCTCATCCGGCACGGGCCAGTCTCCCCCCGGCCGGGTCCATGCGGTACGAGAGGGCCTCGGCCACGTGATCGGGCCCCACCCGGTCGGACCCGGAGAGGTCCGCCACGGTCCTGGCCACCTTGATCGCGCGGTCGAACCCCCGCCCGGTGAGCCCCAGCGTGTCGACGGCCTGCGCCAGCAGCTCGCGAGCAGCGTCGGTGACGCCGGCCGTGCGGCGGGCGAGCGGTCCCGGCAGCCGGGCGTTGCAGGGGAAGCCGAGCCCCGCGTACCGCCGCCGCTGCCGGAGGCGCGCCTCCTCCACGCGGGCGCGGATCGAGGAGGAGGGCTCTCCAGGCGCCTCCTCCAGGAGCTCGCGCCGGGACAGCCGAGGCACCGTCAGGCGGATGTCGATGCGGTCGAGCAGCGGTCCCGAGAGCTTCTGCCGGTAGAGCTCGAGGCGGTGCTCCTGACAGACGCACCGCCGAGCGGGATCGCCGTCGAACCCGCACGGGCACGGGTTGGCCGCGGCCACCAGCGTGAAGCCCGCCGGGAACTCCACCGCGCCGGCCACGCGCGTGATCACCACCCGTCCGTCTTCGAGCGGCTGCCGGAGCCCCTCGAGCGCATCCCGCCGGAACTCGTTGAGCTCGTCGAGGAACAGCACCCCGTGATGCGCCATCGACACCTCTCCGGGCCGCACGAACCCGCTCCCGCCGCCGAGCAGGGCGGGGAGCGAGATCGAGTGGTGCGGGGCGCGGAACGGTCGGGCCGTGACGAGCCCGCTCACCGGCAGCACGCCGGCCACCGATTGCAGCTGCGTCACCTCGAGCGCCTCGGATCGCGACAGCTCCGGGAGGATCGTGGCGAGCCGCCGCGCGAGCATGGTCTTGCCCGCCCCCGGCGAGCCCATCAGCAGGACGTTGTGACCCCCGGCCGCCGCCACCTCCAGTGCTCGGCGGGCCCGGGCCTGTCCCCGCACCTCGGCGAAGTCGGCCCGGTGCGGCGACGCCACGGAGGCTCCGGGCTGGGGGGCCGGCGGCTCCCACGTGCCGCGGAGGAACGCCGCGACGTCGGCCAGGGTGGGTGCGCCGACGACGCGGATGCCGTCGACCAGCGCGGCTTCGCCCGCGTTGGGGGCCGGCACCACGACGCCCTCGAGCCCCCGCCGGGCCGCGGCGATGGCTGCGGAGAGCACCCCGGGGGTGGCCACCAGCGAGCCGTCCAGGGCCACCTCGCCGAAGAGGGCGTACCGCTGGAGCCGGCCGGCGGGAACCTGGGCCGAGGCGGTGAGGACCCCCACGGTCACGGGCAGGTCGAGCCCGGGGCCGTCCTTGCGCAGGTTGCCGGGCGAGAGGTTGACCACGATGCGCCGGAGCGGCCACTCCAGGCCCGAGCTCTCGACGGCCGGACGGATGCGGTCACGGGCGTCATGGACCGAGGCGCCGGGCAGCCCGGTGAACGACAGCGAGGGCAGCCCTCGCCCGATGTGGGCCTCGACCACGACCGGATGGCCCCGGACGCCGATCACCGCGATGCCGAGCGCGCGACCGTACACCGGGCGACCCTAGCGTGGGGGACCGACACGACCATCGCGCCGGACCGACGCT
>JBHGAT010000267.1:0-3325 GCA_041946645.1 Candidatus Velamenicoccus archaeovorus
AGCGTCCAGTCCTTCGTCATGAAGAACGCTCCGGAGGGTGGTGGGGGCGGTGCCTGGAGCTCGATCCACCGCGCCGGCTCGTGGCCGGGGTTCGTGAAGGCGTGGAGGGCACCGACCCCGGCGAACACCAGATCCCCCGCCCGCACGGGGATCTCCTCCCCCTCCAGGCGCGCCGTGGCCGCTCCCGCGACGAAGTAGAACGCCTCCTCGAACGGGTGGAAGTGCTCGCCCCCCGGTGGGGGTGGCGGCGGACCGGGCTGCGCCTGGATCACCAGCATCGTGTGGTGCTGCGCCCCGAGGAGACCGTCCAGCAGCGTCCACGTCGACAGGCTGCGCACGCCGGCATCACGGTACCCCTGCATCGCCAGGGGCCCCGGCGGCGGGAGCTGTTCCACGGCGAAGTGCCCGACCAGGCGGTTCGACGGGTCGCCGCCGGGAACGGCCCCGCCGTCGTCGGGCACCGCAACGGTCGCCGGGTAGACCCCCCTCGCCGCGCCGAGCGCCTTGGGCTGCGGGGATCGCACGCGGAGCCACCGGACCGGGATCTCGCCGCCGTTCCGCCACGCGTGCGGTGTCCCCAGCGGGATCACGCCGAAGTCGTCCGGGCCGATCGCGAAGCTCGTTCCCCCCATCGCCACCAGCGCCTCGCCCGACAGCACGTAGAACGACTCCTCGAACGGATGACGGTGCCCGAGCACCGAGCCGCCCGGCACCAGCTCGCAGAGGGCGAGGTCCAGGTGCACGAGCCCCTGCGTCACGTCGGCCAGGCGGGCGGCAGACAGCCCCTCGGCGTAGTCGTCGACGATCGGCTCGAAGACCAGCGCGGTCCCGGTGGTCACGCCGTGGGCCATGGCCTCACCCCGCCCTGGTCCGCAGGTACTCGGCCACCGCGCTCATGTCGCGGCCCGAGAACCCGGCCGCGAGCGCCCGGTGCACCGTCTCGCGGTTCAGTCCGGCCTGCGCCATCGGAGCCCCCACCGCCTCGGCCAGCTGCAGGATCAGGTCGAGGTCCTTGGCCATGAGGTCCAGGCTGAAGGCCGTGGAAGATCCCTCCGGGTGCTCGAACGCCGCCCGCTTGTACAGGACGAACGGGGCGGCCGCCGCGCCCCCCGCGAACACGTCGTAGATCGCGGAGCGCTCGACGCCGGCCCGCTCCGCGAGCACCAGGGCCTCGGACAGCCCCACGTCGATCGCGTGGACCAGGGCGTTCACGGCCAGCTTGGCCACGGCCCCGTTGCCGAGCCCGCCCAGGAACAGGACCTTGGCCCCGAGCGCGTCCAGGACGGGACGGGCCGGCTCGGCCGTGCGCTCGTCGCCGCCCACCATGAACGTGAGCTGCCCCTGCTGCGCGAACGCCACGCTCCCGGACACCGGCGCGTCGAGCAGGACGCCGCCCCCCTCGGCGACGACCGGAGCCACCGTGCGGACCGTCTCCGGCGCGATCGTGCTGGTCTCCAGGGCGACCGTACCCGTGCGCATGCCGGCCGCGGCGCCGTCGGCCCCCGTGTAGGCCTCGAGCACCGCCGGATCGTCGGCCAGGCTGCTGACCACCACGTCCGCCTCCGCCACGGCCTCGCCGGGGTTGGCCGCCACGCGAACATCGGCCTCGGCGGCGACGGACTCCGCCCTGACCCGCGTCCGGTTCCACACGACCACGTCGAACCCGTTGCGGCGCAGGGTCCCCGCCATCGCGCCGCCCATGTGGCCGGTGCCGAGCACCGCGACGGTGCCGACCGGCCTCGTCACGGGTACGCCCACCCACCGTCGACGAACAGATCGGTGCCGTTCATCCCCGGGTTCTCCAGCAGGAACACGGCCGCGTCGACGATGTCCTCGGTCATCACCAGCCGGCCGGACGGCGTGGCGGCCCTGGCCCGCTCCAGGGCCTCGGTCTTCTCCATCCAGTACGGCGTGTCGGCCACGAACGCGGGATGGATCGAGTTCACGCGGACCGGCGCCAGCTCGTGCATGAGGCTCCGGACCATGCCGGTGACGCCCGCGTTCACCGTCGTGACCGTGGTGGATCCGGGGTACGGCCGCTCCTTGGCTAGCCCGCCGAACAGCAGGACCGAGGCGTCCTCCGTCAGGCCGGGCATCAGCGCGTGGACCACCTCCGTGTAGCCGACGAGCTTCAGCGTGGCCAGGCGGATCGCCTTGGCCGGCACGTAGTCGCGGAGCGTGTTCTCGTCCCGGTCGATCGCCGCGATCACCAGGCGGTCGACGGGGCCCACGTCGGCCAGGGCCGGGGCGATGCCCTCGGGCTCGGTGAGGTCCAGGGCCACCCCCGAGGCGCGCTCCCCGAGCGCCGAGGCCACCTCCGCTGCTCGACCGGGATCGCGGCTGGACAGCACGACCCGGCGCCCCTGCCCCGCGTACCGTCGGGCCACCCCGAGCCCGAGGCCCGAGGTCCCTCCCACGACGACGACGGCTGCATCTCCCATGGCTCCCCCTCCGATGGGTCAGTCGGCGCTCGGCAGGCGGTCGCGCAGGTAGTCCCAGTCGCGCGCGAACCGGTACGAGTGGCGGGCCGGCGGCATCGGCGCCTGCGTCTCCAGCCACCGGACGATCCCCGGCCCAGGGTTCGCGAAGGCGTGGACGCACCCCACGCCGGCCCAGGCGACATCACCCACCTGGAGGCGGTAGGTCTCGCCGTCGAAGGTGGCGTCCACGGCCCCGTCGAGGATCAGGTACGTCTCCTCGAACGGATGGTCGTGCGACCCGGCCAGCCCGTCGGGCTGGTACTGGACCATGAACATCGTCGAGAGCTGCGCGCCGAGGTCCGAGTCGACCATCATCTTCACGGTGATGCCGCTGTAGACGAGCAGGGCCGTACGCATGCTGGCCGAGACCGCCAGCATGTCCTGCGTCTGCTTGTCGACGTCCATGTTGCCGGGCTCGATGTGCCCGAACGAGCGCGTGCGGGGGTCGCGGACGTCGACCGGAGCCGGCTCGCCCGGCGTCCTGCCGGGCACCACGAACGTGTCGGCGCCGTGACGGGCGCGCGGCTGGGGTGCGGTCATCTCGGCCCACCGGGCCGGGGACGAGCCGACGTTGCGCCAGGCGTGCGGCGCTCCCACCGGCAGCAGGCCGTAGTCGCCCGGACGGAGCAGGGCCGAGCCCTCCGGCCCGTCCACGACCACCTGGCCCTCGAGCACGTACACGCTCTCCTCGAAGCTGTGGACGTGCGGGTGCACGCGCCCGCCGGCGGCGAGCTCGCAGATGGCGAACCCGGTGTGGACGCTCCCGGCGGCCTCGCCCACGACCTCGCACGCCCGGAAGCCCTCGCCCGGTTGGCTCGCCGGGGCGACGAGCTCGAGCTCGCCGC
>JBHGAT010000268.1:0-3299 GCA_041946645.1 Candidatus Velamenicoccus archaeovorus
ACGATGCCGCGCTGCGTGCCGAAGTACGTCTTGTGGGTGGAGCCCGTGACCAGGTCGACCCCCTCGGCGAAAGGCTCCTGGAAGTGCGGACCCACCAGCCCGAGCACGTGGGCCATGTCGTACATGACCACCGAGGGGATGTCGTGCTCGTCCAGGAAGGCGCGGACCTCGGCCACCGGCTCCCGGTGCAGCACCATGCTCTTGCCGAACACGATCAGCTCGGGCCGGTACTCGTCGATCAGCTCGAGCGTGGCGGGGACGTCCACCCGGTACGGGTTCGCGGCGAGCACGGGGAAGCTGACCACCGCGGGGCGCTCGGTCCTGGGGTCCCGGGCCACGAAGTCCTTCAGCGCGCCCATCGGCTGGCTCGAGAGATGCCCGCCCTTGGCGATGTGGTGATGCATCACACGGCGGAGCCGCCTGGGCTCGCTGCGCGCGTCGGCGCGGTTGAGGAAGTCGATCATCCCGCCGAACACCGCCGTGTTGGCCATCTGGCCGCTCACCACCCGGGCCTCGACCTCGTGGCTGCCCAGGAAGGCGTTGAGCTCTGCCTCGAGCAGCACCTCGACGTCGCCGATGAAGCCCGTCCCCTGGTAGTAGAAGACCTCCGCGTCGTAGAAGGCCTCGAGCGCGCGGTGCTCCGCGTAGCGGAACGCCGGGTCCATGATCGAGAGGAGCCGGACCAGGGGTGACGGCGTCATCTCCGACGGGATCAGGTTCACGCACCTGCGCTGGCGCCACTCGGTGTTCTCGGTGGCCCGCGCGAGCAGGCGCCGGACCTTGGCCGTGGGGTCCGCGGCGCCGGGACCGGGCCGCCGGGTCTGGACCGAGGCGAGGATCGGCCGGGCGTAGGGCGGCGCCTCCGAGCGGAGGTGGTGGGGGACCAGCAGGCCCTCGGTGGCCTTGCCCCGGATGTCGATCGTGACCGGCTCGTCCTCGAGCACGTCGGCGTCCAGGTAGGCCAGGCAGATCGAGCGGATGCGGTGCTCGGCGCCGGGCCGCGCGGTCTCGCCCTCGCCGTCGAAGACCCAGTAGGGGACGGCCGTGCCGCTGGTGATCCAGCCCACGTCGGTGCCGTCGTGGACGACACGAGCCCCCTGCCGGGCGATCCCGCGGCCGGTGACGGCGACGCACCGGATCGTGCGCGGCAGGTCCGCCACCCCGGAGAGGTCGCGGTCCATGATCCGGCTCCGCGCGGCGAACTGGCGCTCGAGCGGGGCCCGGCCGACGAACTCGCCCTTGCGCGGGGAGAAGCTCACGCCGAACCTCGCCAGCGGGATGGCGAAGATGGGGATCTCGGAGCCCCCGGGGTCGGTCCCGAGCTCGTGCCCGTAGAGCGGCAGGCCGGCCTCGAGCCGGAGCGTGTCCCGGGCCCCCAGGCCGCAGGGCGCCGCGCCGAGCTCGACCAGCGCGTCCCACAGCTCGAGCCCGAGATCCCGGTCCACGAACAGCTCGGTGCCGAGGGGCTCTCCCGTGTAGCCGGTCTGACCGATCGACAGGGGGCGGCCGCCGAACGAGGCCACCGACACCGCGTTGCGGATCGGCTCGGGCAGGTGGTCCCGCCCGACCAGCGCGGCGAGCATGTCGCGTGATGCCGGTCCCTGGAGCGCGAGCATCGACAGCTCCTCGGTGCGATCGAGCATCTCCACATCGTCGAACGCCTCGAGGTGGCTCCGCAGGTGCTCCCAGTCGGTGGGGCGGTTGGCCGCGTTCACGACCAGCAGGTACTCATCGGGGGTGAACCGGTACAGGTACGCGTCGTCGACCGCGCCGCCCCGCTCGTTGGCGATCAGCGTGTACTGGGCCGCCGTCGGGCGGCCGTCGAGGGCCTCGGCGTTGTTGGTCAGGACGTGCTGGAGGAACGCCACGGCGCCGGAGCCGCGGACCACGAATCGACCCATGTGCGAGACGTCGAACAGGCCGGCCGAGCGACGCGTGGCCAGGTGCTCCTGGATCGTGCCCGACGGGTACTGGAGCGGCATGTCCCACCCGCCGAACCCGACGATCCTGGCCCCGAGCGCCACGTGACGCTCGTACAGGACGGTCCGCTTGGGCTGCTCCACGTCCGACCTCCACGTCGGCTCGGCACGTGCCCGGTGCACCCGCAAGGGCGTCGGGAACGGTCCCAGCTTAGCCGGCTCGCGGCGTCAGTCGGAAGCCAGGGGCTGGAGGTGGCGGAGCTTCTCCGGGTTGACCACCGCGCGGATCGCCGTGATCCGCCCCTCCGCGATGTCGAGCGTCATCGCGGAGAGCACCGAACCGTCGACGTCGTAGGTGATGGCTCCGGGCTGGCCGTTGACCAGCGCGGGGAGCATCCGCAACCCTCGGCGAGCGGCAACCCGAGCCAGGCCGGCCGCGAAGCGCGCCACCGTGAGCCGCCCGCGGGCAGGCTGGCGCCGAGCCCCACGGCCGCCGCCGTCGCCCACCATCTCGACGTCCTCGGCCAGGAGCTCCACCAGCTCGTCGATGTCGCCGGCGTCGGCCGCGGCGAAGAACCGCGTGGCCAGCTCCATCCGCCGCTCGGGCGAGACCTCGAATCGCGGGCGCCGGGCCTCGACGTGCTTGCGGGCCCTGACCGCGATCTGGCGGCAGTTGTCCACGTTCTTGCCGACGACCCCCGTCACCTCGTCGAACCCGAAGCCGAACACGTCGTGGAGCAGGAACACCGCGCGCTCCACCGGGGACAGGCTCTCCAGGACGATGAGGAACGCCATCGAGAGCGACTCCTGCAGCTCCGCGCGATCGGCCACGTCCGGCTCCGTTCCCGAGACCAGCGGCTCGGGGAGCCACGGTCCCACGTAGCGTTCGCGGCGGACCCGGGCCGACCGCAGGTGGTCGATGGCCAGCCGGCTGGTGACCTCCGCGAGGAAGGCCTTGGGGTTCTCGATCTCGGTCCCCTGGGTCCGGGCCCGGTGCGCCCGCAGGAAGGCCTCCTGCACGATGTCCTCGGCGTCGCCGACCTCGCCCACCATCCGGTAGGCGATCGAGAACAACAGGGGCCGGAAGCGCTCCAGGTCGAGCTCGGCCCGCGCGAGCTCCTGCGTTCGGCTCATCTCCTCCTGGGGACGAGGCACGGCCCCTCCCTGTGACACCGCTCGATCCTCCGAGTCTGGCACGGCCACCGTTGTCACGGACGGCGGGTGCAGCCCGTCTCCGAGGATGACGACGTGTGGACCCCACAGAGACAGGAGGGACCGACATGCGCATCTTCGTGGCAGGAGCCACCGGTGCGGTGGGTCGCCGGCTCGTCCCGCTGCTCGTGGAGCGCGGGCACGAGGTGACCGGGACCACCCGGACGC
>JBHGAT010000269.1:0-3283 GCA_041946645.1 Candidatus Velamenicoccus archaeovorus
GTGAGCTCGACCCCGGAGTCCGCGTTCATCGCGTCCGCGACCTCCTTGGTCTGCCACGCCGTCGCCTCCAGGACCGCGCGAGCGATGTGGCCCTTGTTGACGTAGCGGGTCAGCCCGGCGATGACGCCCCGGGCGTCGCTCCGCCAGTACGGCGCGAACAGCCCCGAGAACGCCGGCACGAAGTACGCGCCGCCGTTGTCCTCGACCGTGGCCGCGAGGGCCTCGATGTCCTCGGACTTCTCGATCATCCCCAGGTTGTCCCGGAGCCACTGCACCAGGGCGCCCGTGATGGCGATCGAGCCCTCGAGCATGTAGACGGCCGGCTGGTCGCCGATCTTGTAGCCGAGCCCGGTGATCAGCCCGCTCTTGGAGGGAACGGGCTTGGTCCCCGTGTTCAGCAGCATGAAGCAGCCGGTCCCGTACGTGTTCTTGGCCTCACCGACGGAGTAGCAGGTCTGGCCGAACAGGGCGGCCTGCTGGTCGCCCAGGTCGCCGGCCACCGGGATGCCCGCGAGCTCGCCCTTGGCGTCGCCGTACACGGCGCTCGAGGGCTCGATCCGCGGGAGCATCGCCTTGGGGACGCCGAGGATCCCCAGGATCTCGTCGTCCCAGTCCAGCGTCTCCAGGTTCATCATCATGGTCCGGCTGGCGTTGGTGACGTCCGTGACGTGGACGCCCCCCTCCGGTCCACCGGTCATGTTCCAGATGCACCAGGTGTCGATGTTGCCGAACAGCACCTCGCCCTTCTCGGCCCGCTCGCGGACCCCGTCGACGTTGTCCAGGATCCACTTGATCTTGGGTCCCGAGAAGTACGTGGCGATGGGCAGGCCGGTCTTCGGCCGGAACCGGTCCTGGCCGCCGTCGGCGGAGAGCTGGTTGCAGATCTGGTCGGTCCGGGTGTCCTGCCACACGATCGCGTTGTAGACCGGCTTGCCCGTGGCCTTCTCCCAGACCACCGTCGTCTCGCGCTGGTTGGTGACGCCGACGGCGGCGAGGTCGCTCGCCTTCAGGCCCGCCTTCTTGAGCGAGCCCGCGATGACCTCCTCGCTGCGTTGCCAGATCTCCATCGGGTCGTGCTCGACCCAGCCCGGCTTGGGGTAGATCTGCTCGTGCTCCTTCTGATCGATCGACTTCACCTGCCCCTGGTGGTCGAAGATCATGAAGCGCGTGCTGGTGGTGCCCTGGTCCAATGCGGCTGCGTAGTCAGCCATGGGGCCTCCTTCCGTCTCGCTTCCTACGGGTCGGCGTCCGCCCATGTGTCGGCGGCCGCCTTGAGCAGCAGGAACGACGACGTCGCGCCGGGGTCCTGGTGGCCGGCGCTGCGTTCGCCGAGGTAGCTGGCCCGACCCTTCCTGGCGACCATCGGGGTCGTTGCCTTCATGCCCTCCTCGGCGGCCGAGGCCGACCTCCGCAGTGCGTCGCCGAAGGAGGCCCCCTGCTCGAGGGCCTCCTCCAGCGCGTCGCGAGCCGGCGTCAACGCGTCGACCATCGTCTTGTCCCCCGGCTCGGCCTTGCCCCGCATGACCACGCCGTCGAGGCCCTTGGCCACGGCCTCGGCCCAGTCCTGCAGCCCGAGATCGGACCTGCCGGCGAGCGCCGTTCCCATCTGCATGAACAACGTCCCGTACAGGGGGCCGCCGGCCCCGCCGACGGTGGACACCAGGGTCATCCCCACCGTCTTCAGGAGACCGCCGACGTCGCCCTCGGGCACGCCGTCGAGCTTGCCGAGGGCGGCCTTCATCCCCCGGTCCATGTTGATGCCGTGGTCCGCATCGCCGATCGCCGCGTCGAGCGCCGTGAGCTCTTCCTTGTTGGCCGCGATCACCTCTGCGAACCCCCGGACCCACCGGACCACCTGCTCGTACGGGACGCTCACCATCCCTCCTTCCAGGCCCGTCGTGGGGATGCCTCCATGGCCCCTCCTCAGACCCCCCAGCGCAGACCGGGGGTCCTGACGGGCGCGTCCCAGAGCTTCGTGAGCTCGTCGTCCAGCTTCAGGAGCGTGATGGAGAACCCCTGCATCTCGAGCGAGGTGATGTAGTTGCCGATGAGGTTGCGGGCGATCTCGATGCCCCGGCCCTTCAGGAACTTGGCCACCTCGTTGTAGACGACGTAGAGCTCCATCAGGGGCGAGCCGCCCATCCCGTTGACGAACGCGAGCACCTCGTCCCCGCTCTTGAACGGGATGTCCTCGACGACCGCGACGGACATCATCTCGACGATCTCCGCGACGGGCTTCATCTTCAGGCGCTCGCGCCCCGGCTCGCCGTGGATCCCGATGCCGAGCTCGAACTCGTCGTCGCCGAGCTCGAACGTCGGCTTCCCGGCCGCCGGAACGGTGCAGGACGTGAGCGCCATGCCCATGCTCCGGCCGTTCTCGTCGACCCGCCTGGCGATCTCCGCGACCTCCTTGAGCGGGCGCTTCTCCTCGGCGGCCGCCCCGGCGATCTTCTCCATCAGCACGGTGGTGCCCACGCCGCGGCGCCCCGCGGTGTACAGGCTGTCCTGCACGGCGACGTCGTCGTCGACCAGGACCGACTCCACCTCGATCCCGTCGCCCCGGGCCAGCTCGGCGGCCATGTCGAAGTTCATGACGTCGCCGGTGTAGTTCTTGACGATGTACAGGACGCCGGCGCCACCGTTGGCGGCCTTGGCGGCCTCGTACATCTGGTCCGGGGTGGGGGAGGTGAAGACCTCGCCGGGGCAGGCGGCGTCCAGCATGCCCATCCCGACGAACCCTCCGTGCATCGGTTCGTGGCCCGAGCCGCCGCCGGAGATCAGGGCGACCTTGCCCTGGACGGGCGCATCCGCCCGGACGACGTAGTTCGGGCCGAAGTTGACCCGCACGAGGTCGGGGTGGGCGGCCGCGACGCCCTGGAGCTCTTCGGTGACGACGTCCTCTGCCTTGTTGATCAGCTTCTTCACATCGTCTCCTTTCCCCGCTGCGGGCCGGCCGACCTCCTCCTCGTTACAGGGCCGGGAACGCCCAGATGGCCAGGAGCACACCCAGGATCCCGCCGACGATCGGACCGATCACCGGCACCCAGGAGTACTCCCAGTCGGAGCTGCCCTTGCCGGGGATCGGCAGGATCGCGTGCATGATGCGCGGTCCGAGGTCCCGGGCCGGGTTGATCGCGTACCCCGTGGGTCCGCCCAGCGACATGCCGATCGAGAACACCAGCAGGGCGACGGCGAACGGCCCGAACCCGGCCGGTGCGCCAGCGGGCACCGCCAGGATCCCGAACAGCAGCATGGCGGTCCCGATGACCTCGGTGACGAAGTT
>JBHGAT010000027.1:0-12335 GCA_041946645.1 Candidatus Velamenicoccus archaeovorus
ACCACGACATCTACCCGACCGAGTCGCGGCTGTTCAGCGTCCCGCCCAAACGGAACGGGGTCAAGGCGCCGCTGGCCCAGGCCCTGGGCCTCCCGGTCGCCTATTACCAGGGCAACGGGGACGACATCGTGGTCCTGGTGGACAACGTGCGCGACGACAACTTCAAGGACCTCAACAACACCCAGGGGTTCTCCTACATCGCCGGCTTCTTCTCGTCGGGGGTGAACGGGCTGTTCAACCGCAACGTCATGACGATCGACGCGTTCGACTGGCTGCACCGCACCACCGAGAACCCGCCGAACGAACCGGTCGCCGGCGACAACTGCACGAGCGCCCCTGCGCGGCCCTTCCTGTACGAGGGCGTGTTCGCGCACGAGTACCAGCACCTCCTGCGCTCGTACACCGACCCCGCCGAGACCACCTGGCAGAACGAGGGGACGTCGGACACCGCCATCGTGCTCACCGGATACGGGGATCCCACGGCCGCGATCGGCGACATCCACTTCGATTCGCACATCCAATGCTTCCAGGGCTACCTCGGTGTGCTCACGGATGCGAATCCCAACCCGAGGGCCGGCGGACCGGAGAACTCGCTGAACGTCTGGGGTGATCAGAGCGACGACCACGAGTCGGAGATCCTGTGCGACTACGGGGCCGCGTACAGCTTCCTGCTGTGGCTGGCGGACACGTTCGGCGACGAGGTCCTGACACGGTTGCACAACGATGCCGCCCACCAGGGGTTCGCCGCGGTTCAGGCCGTCCTGGACGACCTTGCCCCCGGGATGACGGTGAGCCAGGCCATCGACGCCTGGCAGGCGACCATGGCCCTGGACGGCGTGATCGACGACGGGGGGACCCTCAGCGGAGGCGACGCCGACCTGTACCAGGTCGACCGGCTCAACGCCTCGATCAACTGGGACACGGACGATGCGTACGACACCCCCGGCGCCCCGCCGAACGGTGGCGACTTCGTCCGGCTCCGGGACGGCTCGAGCGCCTACCTGTCCGCCGACCAGATCACCGACATCACCTTCGACGGGGTCGCGGATCTGCCACCCCTCCCGATCACCTGGGTGGTCGACCCCGACCCGCCCACGCACACGGGTGACCCGGCCCTGTATTCCACCGACGCGGACGGCCGGAACGACGTGATCGTCCAGGACGTGACGATGGGATCGGAGTTGACGTTCGAGGCGATGTGGGACCTCGAGACGACGTTCGACTTCGCGTACGTGCAGGTGACCACCGACGGCGGCGAGACCTACACGAGCCTCGCATGCACCGATACCGTGGACGACACCGACCCCGACCTGGGGAACGTCGGCCCCGGATTCGGACCCGGCTTCAATGGGTTCCACGGAGGGGCCGGGCAGCCGCCGCTGGCGTTCGCGCCGCAGACATGCGACACCTCCGCGTACAGCGGCCAGACCGTCGGGCTCGCGTTCCGCTACTTCTCGGACTCCAACACCCATGGTGCGGGCTTCTGGGTGGACGACGTGGCGATCGATGGGAGCGTCATCTCCGACGGCTCCACGCTCACCGGCTGGCGGTCCGCCACGGAGTACAACCCGGTCGAGGTCGAGGGCTACACGGTCCAACTCGTCGCCTACCCCAGCGCCGGCGGCGAGGCGCACCTCTTCACGCTCCCGCTGGACCCCGACTTCCACGGGGAGCTGAGCGGCGCCGACATCGCCGCCGCGATCGGCTCCAGCGCAGACGTGGTGTCGGCGATCGTGACGTACCACGACGGCACCGAGCTGGTGACGCAGTACGCGCCGTACACCCTCACGGTGAACGGGGTCCTTCAGCCGGGCGGATCGTAGGACGACGGAGCCCGTCGGCGGGCGAACGGGGGGCGGCGCCGGCGCCGCCCCCCGTTCCGCGCCGGACCTCGCCCCCCAGGCGGGGAGCTCACCTTCGCCCGCGGCGGAGCTCGGAGCGCCAGCAGGCCTCGTGCCAGTGACGGCGCTCGTCGGGCGCATCCCCCGGCACCACCACGAGATGCCACAGACCCGGGCGGATCGGGTGCTCGCACCCCGGACAGACGTAGGGCTTCTCGCCGACCACCCGGCGGACCTCGGCACCCGGCACCAGGGCCCAGACCGGCGCGGCCGACCGGGGCATCCGCACGGGCCCGGGCTGGTCGGGAGCCCGGCGGTTCTTCCTGGGCATCAGGCCGCACCGGCGACGCGGCGCACGAACGCGGCGGCGACGGGGGCCAGGCCGGCGCCGACCTCCCGGTCGTCGGCTCGGTGCCCGCGCACCTGGAAGGAGTGGTCGCCCCCCTCGATCACGTGGAGCTCGGCCCTCGGCCCGAGCTTGGCCAGCACGCCCGCGATGACCTCGGGGCTCGCGAACGGATCGGCGGTGCCCTCCAGGAAGAGCATCGGCACGGTGATCCGGTACAGGTGCCCGTCCCGGATCCGCTCGGGCTTGCCCGGCGGGTGCAGGGGGTAGCCGAGGAAGACCAGCCCGGCGGCCGGCATCCCGTCGGCCACGCACATCGAGGCGATCCTTCCGCCCAGGGACTTGCCGCCGGCCAGGACCGGGCCTTCGGAGCGTCGCGCGGCGTCCTCGAATGCGGCCAGCCAGGCCTCGCGGAGGACCCCCTCGGGATCGGGCGCCCGGCGGCCCCGCTCCATGTAGGGGAAGTTGAACCGGAGGGTGGCCACACCCACCTCGCCCGCGGCCCGGCAGAACCCCGCCATGAACGGGTGATCCATCCCCACCCCCGCGCCGTGCGCCACCACGAGGATCCCCACGGCATCGGACGGCGAGATCCACGCCGTGCTCACGGCGGTCCCCCGCACCTGGATCATCCCTCGGACCTCGGGTATGGCCATGTCTGCGATGATTGTCGCCGATGGGCGGCACCTTGTACCTGGGGACCTCGGGGTTCGCGTACGACGAGTGGAAGCACGGCGTCTTCTACCCGGAGGGGCTGAAGAACGCCGACATGCTCTCCTACTACGCGGGCCGGTTCCGCTCGGTCGAGATCAACTACACGTTCCGGCGGTTCCCCTCGGAGAAGAGCATCGCCGCCTGGCGCGAGGCCACGCCCGAGGGCTTCGCCTTCACGCTCAAGGCCAACCAGCGGATCACGCACTTCAAGCGTCTGGCCGACGCCGACGACGACGTCAGCGCGTTCCTCGATCGGGCCCGACTGCTGGGCGATCGGCTGGGGACCGTGCTCTTCCAGTGTCCCCCGTCGCTGCACCACGACCGGCAGCTGATCGAGCGGTTCGTGGGGGGCCTTCCGCCGGACGTCCGCGCCGTGATGGAGTTCCGCCACCCCTCCTGGGTCGAGGCTCGGGACTTCCTCCACGAGCAGGGCGTGGCTTGGTGCGTGGCCGAGACCGACGAGCGCGACCCCGGCCCGGACGATCTCTCCTGGGAGCCGTACGGGTACCTCCGCCTGCGCAAGACCGCCTACGAGGACGATGAGCTCCGCGGCTGGGCCGAGCGCATCGCCCCCGCCCTCGCCGCCGGGGCGGACGTGTACTGCTACTTCAAGCACGAGACCGAGGGGATGAGCCCTCGCTTGGCCGAGCGGCTCGAGGCCCTGCTGCCCTAGCCGGCGCGCTCGGCCAGGGCCCGGCGGACCTCCTCGATCTGCTCCGGCTCCTCCACCTTGCGGCCGAGCCCGTCCCGGACGTAGAACGCGTCGATCACCCGGCCCGCGTAGGTCGCCACCTTGGCCAGGTGCACGTCGAGGTGCAGCTCGGCCAGGGTCCGGGTCACGTCGAACAGGAGCCCGATCCGATCGGGCGCGCCGACCTCGATCACCGTGAAGAAGTCGGACGCCCCGTTGTCGACCGTGACCTCGATCGGCGTCTCCACGCGCGGTGGCGGGTAGCGGCGACGCTTGTCCTCGACCCGCCGCTCGAGCGAGATCCGTCCCTCGATCGCGCGGCGCAGGACGTTCCGGAACTCGCGCCACCGCTCCTCCCCCACCTCGGGCTCGAACACACCCTCCACCTCGAACACGTCCACCGCCAGGCCGTCCTCGGTGGTGAACACCTGGGCGGTGAGGATCGACAGGCCGGCCAGCGACAGGGCCCCGGCGATCAGGGACAGCAGCCCCGGACGGTCGGCCGCCACCGCGGTCAGCCCGTACGTGCCTGGGCGCGAACCCCGCCGCGTGAGCGTGCGCACCTCCGTCGCCCCGATCGGCACCGAGACCAGCGGGTGATGCTCGACGATCTGCTCGACCGGCATGGTGAGGAGATAGCTGCGGGGCATCCGGAGCAGGAACCGATCGACCTCGCCCGGCTCCACCCCGACCAGGAGCTCGCGGAGCGCGTCGGCCCGCGCCGTCGATCGCTCGGCCGTCTCGACCCCCACCTCGCCGCGCTCGAGCACCCGCTGGACCTTGGCCACGAGCTCCCGGATCAGCGTCGCCCGCCACGGGGTCCACGCGGCCGGGCCCGTCGCGCCGGCGTCGGCCACCGTGAGCAGGTACAGCGCGGCGAGCCGGTCCGTCGTGCCGATCCGCGCGGCCACGTCGAGCACCAGGTCGTCGTCCTCGAGGTCGCGCCGGGTGGCCGTGTCCGAGAGCAGGAGATGCTCGGCGACCAGGAATAGCGTCAACCCGCGGGTGGGTTCCGGCACGCCCATGCGGTCGAGCGCGGAACGCGCCATCCGGACCCCCACCAGGACGTGCGAGCCCTCGCCGACCTTGCCGACGTCGTGAAGCAGCGCCCCGAGGAGGAGGGCGTCGCGGTCCCCCACCGCGCTCACCGCCTCGGGGACCATCGGCTCGGTCGCGGCCTCCCCGCCCAGGAGCCGGGCCATGCCGGCGAGGGCTTGCAGCAGGTGGACGTCGACCGTGTACCGGTGGTACGGATCGCGCTGCGGCCGGCACCGCACCGGGCCCCACTCGGGCAGCAGCCGGACGAGCAGGCCGATCCGGTCCATCGCCTCGAGCGCCCGGACGCCGCGCTCACCCTCGCGGAGGATCCGCAGGAACGCGTCCCGGACGCCCTCGGTCCACGGGACGGGATCGGGCAGCTCGGCTCCGTCGATCCGGTCCAGCTCGGAGGCCGGCAGGACCACACCGCTCCGGGCCATCACCTCGAACACGCCCAGGACGCCTTCCGGCGTGGGCTCGAGCCCGTGAGCGACCTCCCAGCCCACGCCGACCGGTCGTCCCTGCGCCACCTCTCCGCTCGCGCCGGCGCGCAGGAACCGGCCGAACGCCAGCCGGCGGACGTGCTCGACCTGGCGGGCGTGCTCGAACACGGCCCGCATCAGTCCGTCGACCGCGCGCAGACCCGGCTCGTCCTCGAACCCCATGGCCCGGGCGATCGAGGGCTGCTGGTCGAGGTACAGGCGATCGCCACCCCGACCGGTCTCGAGGTGCAGGGCGCTCCGCACCCGGACCAGGAAGTCCCACGCCGCCTCGACCGACGCCGTCTCCGCCTCGCGCAGGAGCCCCGCCCCGACCAGACCGCCGAGCCCTCGCTCCTCGGCCGCGGCGACCGAGAGCCACCCGAGCGACTGCACGTCCCGGAGCCCACCAGCGCCTTCCTTCAGCTCGGGCTCGAGCAGCCACGAGACCGATCCGTGACGCTGGCGCCGGTCGTGCGCGTCGGCCCGGAGGCGCTCCACGAAAGCCCCCGGGTCGACCCGAGCCGCGGCCACCAGCTCGGTATGGAGGGATGCCCACGCCCCCGGACGGCCGGCGACGGGCCGGCCGTCGAGCAGCGCGGTCCACACGTCCAGCCGCTCGCTCGCGATCTGCACGCACTCGTCCGGCGTGCGCACCGCGTGCCCCACCGTCAGGCCCGCGTCCCACAGCGGGTAGAGGACCCGCTCGGCGAGGGCGGCCACGGCCTCCGGGTCCGAGCCCGGATGCAGGAGCAGCAGGTCGATGTCCGACCTCGGCGCGAGCTCGGACCGCCCGTACCCGCCCTGGGCCACCAGGGCGACCCCGTCGGGTGGATCGGCGTCCGAGAACAGCTCGCGGAGACAGCCGTCCACCAGCTCGGCCCGCCGGGCCGCCGACCACCGCCCGTGGTGGCCGGGCGAGTAGGCGCGGTCGAGCGATCGCAGCTCGTCCAGCAGGCGGGCCACGGGGGCGGGACGGAGGGTCATCGGGCCCGGGAAGGACTCAGAGGGCGTCGGGGCCCATCTCCCCCGTGCGGATCCGGACCACCTGGTCCGCGGGCGTGACCCAGATCTTGCCGTCGCCGATCTTGCCGGTGCGCGCTGCCTTCACGATCGCCTGGACGATCGTGTCCACCTGGTCGTCCTCGCACACGACCTCGACCTTGATCTTGGGGACGAAGTCCACCTGGTACTCGGCCCCCCGGTACACCTCCGTGTGGCCGCGCTGGCGTCCGAACCCCTCCACCTCGGTCGTGGTGAGCCCCTGGATGCCGAGCTCGCGGAGGGTCTCCTTGACCTCATCGAGCTTGAACGGCTTCACGATGGCGACGACCAGCTTCACCGGTGCCTCCTCCGGCGGGTGCCCGTAGCTTAGCCCGAGGGGCTCGGAGGAGCCGGTCGTCGGTCGACCGATCCGCGGGACGGGCTCAGCCCGCCGCGGCCCGCTTCTTCGGTGCGGCGCTCTTCTTGGCCGCCGACCTCTTGGCCGAAGCGCGCTTGCCGCCCGCCGCCGGGGGCGTCTTCTTCTTGGCCGCCTCGACGGAGGCCTTGAGCGCCTCCATCAGGTCGACGACCTTGGACGGCGCGGCCTCCGGCACGACCTCGATCTCCTCGCCGGCGACCTTCTTCTCGACGACCTCGAGCAGCGCCTCGCGGTACTCGTCCTTGAACGCCTCGGGGTTCCACGGCTCGCTGAGGTTCTCGATGAGCGCCTTGGCCATCTCGATCTCCTGCGGCCGGACCTTCTCCCCCGTGTCGATCGTCTCGAACTCGGCGGCGCGGATCTCGTCGGGCCAGTACATCGTCTCGAGGACGAACACCTCGTCCTTGAACCGGAGCGCGGCCAGGTGCTCCTTGTCGCGGAACGAGACCTTGGCGATCCCGACCTTGCTCTCGTCGGTCAGCGCCCGGCGGAGCAGCGCGTACGCCTTGGCCCCCGTCTCCTCCGGCACGAGGTAGTAGGACTTCTTGAACAGGATGGGGTCGATCTCGTCCAGCTCGACGAACTGCTGGATGTCGATGGCCCGGCTGGACTCGACCGGCACCTTGTCGAGGTCCTCGTCGGTCAGCACGACGTAGTGGTCCTTCTCGTACTCGTACCCCTTCACGATGTGGTCGAAGGAGACCTCCTCGCCGTCCTTCTCGCACACGCGCTTGTAGCGGATCCGCCCCATGTCCTCGTCGTGGAGCTGGTTGAACCGCAGGGACTTCTCCTCGGTGGCCGGGAACACGGCGACCGGGATCGTGACCAGGCCGAAGGAGATGGCCCCCTTCCACATCGCTCTCGGTGGCATGACGTGACCTCCCCGGAGGATCTGTCCATCCGTCGGGATGAGCTTCCTATCCTAGCCGGGTTGACCGACAGGCATTCGACGTCGGGATCCGGGCCTCCCGCCGGTACCATCTCAGCGATGCCGAGGAGACGGACCTCCCGGGTCGGGTCCGCGTTCACGGTGCGGTTCCCGGAGCCCCTGCCTGCCGAGAAGGGGGACGGGGACGCCTGGTGGGTGGACCTGGGCGGGCGTGAGCTCCGCCTGTCCAACCTGGACAAGGTGTTCTGGCCCGACGAGGGGTACACCAAGGGCGACCTGGTGGCCTACTACTACAACGTCGCGGGGCTGATCCTGCCCCACCTGGTCGAGCGGCCCCTCACGATGAAGCGGATGCCGAACGGCATCGCCGGCGACCACTTCTACGAGAAGACGGCGCCGTCGCACACGCCCGACTGGATCCCGCGGTGTCGGGTCCTGTCCGAAGAGGCCAAGGACGGCGTGATCGATTACCTGATGGTCGAGGACGTCGCCGGGCTGCTGTTCGTGGCCAACCTCGGTTGCATCGAGTTCCACCCCCTGCACTCGCGGTGCGGCTCGATCGGGTCGCCGGACTACCTGTTCTTCGACCTCGACCCGTTCGAGCCCATCACGTTCGACGACGTGCTCGCGGTGGCGCTCCACGTGAAGACCTCGCTCGACGCGCTCGGCCTCGTGGGCTATCCCAAGACCAGCGGCGCCACCGGGATGCAGATCTACGTGCCGGTGGAGCCCGGGTACACGTACGAGCAGGTCCGGGACCTGGTCGGCGCGGTGGGCAAGATGATCCTGCGGGCCGACCGGGAGCGCGTGACGATGGCCTGGCAGATCTCGCGGCGCGCCGGGAAGGTGTTCATCGACCACAACATGAACCGCACCGGCGCCAACATCGCCGCCGCCTACTCGCTCCGACCCGAGCCCGGCGCGACGGTCTCCACACCGCTCACCTGGGACGAGGTCGAGCGCGGCGTGACCCCGCGGGACTTCACGATCGAGACCGTGTGGGAACGCTTCCGCAAGCTCGGCGACCTGTTCGAGGGCGTCCGGACGGATCCGCAGGACCTGACGTCGGCGCTCCAGGCCTTCGACCTGGCCTCGGCACGGCAGGCGGCGCCCCCCGCGCCGCGCGCCGGATCCTCGTCGCGGGGGCGGACCTCCGATCGTGCATCCCGCACGTCGGAGGAGGTCGTCGCGGCCTCGAAGGACCCCAACCTCACGGAGTACCTGCGCAAGCGCGACTTCGGCGGCACCCCCGAACCCGCGCCCGGCGGCGCCAGGGGCGCCGGGAACTCGTTCGTGATCCAGAAGCACCGGGCGACGCGCCTGCACTACGACCTCCGGCTCGAGCGCGACGGAGCGCTGCCCTCCTGGGCCGTCCCGCGCGGCCTGCCGATCCGGTTCGGGGACAGGCGCCTCGCCGTCCGGACCGAGGACCACCCCCTCGAGTACGGGAGCTTCGAGGGGACGATCCCCGAGGGCCACTACGGCGCCGGCGAGGTGCGCATCTTCGACGACGGCACCTACGAGCCGGTCGAGTGGACCGACACCAAGGTCAGCTTCCGGTTGCGGGGGCGGCGGTACCCGGGGCTCGAGTACCACCTGGTCAAGACCCGGACCGACTGGCTGGTGTTCCTGGCCAGTCACCAGGACGCCCCGACCATCCCCGAGCCGCCGACCCTCCAGCCGATGCTCGCCGAAGGCGGCCATCAGCCGTTCGACGATCCGACGTGGCGGTTCGAGCCCAAGCTCGACGGGATCCGCTGCCTGGCGAACCTCTCGACCGACCTGACGCGGCTGGTCACGCGGACCGGCCGCGACGTCACGCCGCAGTACCCGGAGCTGCACATGATCCACGAGCTCGTGAACCAGGTGAACGCGGTCGTCGACGGCGAGATCGTGGCGTTCGACGAGGGCGGGAAGAACTCGTTCGAGGCGCTCCAGCAGCGGATGAACCTCACGAACGAGCGCGAGATCAAGCGGATCGCCAGGCAGATCCCGGTCGCGCTGGTCGCGTTCGACCTGCTGTGGCTGGACGGGCACGATCTGACCGAGCACCCGCTCGAGCAGCGGCGGGAGCTCCTCGAGGCGGTGGTCGAGGAGGACGAGCGGCTGCACCTCGTGACGTTCGTGGACGGCGAGGGACTCCGGCTGGTCGAGGCGGCCCGGTCGCTCGGCCTCGAGGGCGTGGTGGCCAAGCGGAAGGGCTCCCGCTACCACCCCGGCCGGCGGACGCCGGACTGGCGCAAGGTCAAGCTCACCAACACCCAGGACTGCGTGATCCTGGGCTGGACGCCGGGCCAGGGGGGCCGCGCCGGGACGTTCGGAGCGCTCCTGGTCGGGGCGTACGTCGGGGGCGAGCTCCGCTGGGTCGGGCAGGTCGGGACGGGGTTCACGCGGCAGACGCTCGACCGGGTCCTGGAGCGGCTGACGCCCTTGGTGCGCGAGGATCCTCCCTCCCCGGACCGCGACCTGGCCCAGGTCAGGGGGGCCACGTTCGTCGAGCCGACGGTCGTCTGCGTGGTCGAGTACCTCGAGATCACGCGGAGCACCAACAAGATGCGGGCCCCGTCGTTCAAGGGGCTGCGCGACGACAAGCTGCCCGAGGAGTGCGTGCTGGAGCTCCCGGCCGGCGACCGGCGCTCGTCATCGGCGCCGTCCCGCCGCCGGAGACGGTGAGGGCGGGGTCCCCCCGGGGCTCACCCAGCCGATCCCGATGCTCAGCCCAGCGTGCGGAGCGCCGTGAGCAGCACGACCGTCACGGCGATGGCGCCGAGCGCGAGCAGCGCACCCACCACGATCCCGGTCCAGGCCACCCACCGGCGGTGGGCCCCGTGCCGGCCGCTCAGACCGGTCATGAACGCCAGCACCCCGAGGGAGGGCACCGCGCCGAACAGCACGTAGGCGGCCCGGTCGGGGAGGTCCTCGAACGGTGGTCGCTCGGCCGTGGCCAGGGCGACGACGACCACGGCCGCCACGCCGAGCGACGCGGACGCGACCGAGAGCCAGGCCCAGGGGTTCCGGGCGGCGGGCGGCCCGGCCTCCCAGCGGTCGCTCCGCCGCGGGACGGCCCCCTCGGCGGGGGGCAGGTCCTCGGCGAGCGGCTCGGCGGGCGGGGCGTGGGCATCCACGGGCCCAGTACCTACCATCGGAGGGCCCCGGCCTCAACCGCCCCAGGGGACGAGCTCAGAACGGCTCGAAGCCGGACCGGACCAGCAGCGAGCGAACCTCGCGCTCGTTCATCCCGCGGTCGACCAGCTCCTTGTAGATCCGGAGGGCGGCCAGCGACCGCCCGCATCGGGGGCAGAACTGGAAATGGTCCTCGCAGGGCGTCGAGCACCACGGGCACCGGGTGATCGAGATCCGCCGATCGGGCTCGAGCCCGGTGTCGGCCAGCGCGTCGAGGTAACCCTTGCCGTAGTCCCACTGGATGTACTCGTCCTCGCGGACCTCGAACGCCGGCTCGTGCATCCGGGGTTCGCCGGTCTTGAGCATGTGCTCCAGGTTCTCCTTCAGCAGATCCCACTCGTAGAAGTGGTTCTCGCCGCAGTCGGGGCACGCGATCACGACGCCCTTCACGCCCTGCTGGCCGAAGACCTCCCGCATGCCGTCGAGGTCCTCGAGGTCGGCCCGGACGTTCTCCTCCTCGGCCGGCTCCAGGCGGACCGACTCGGGCTCCTCCTGCTCGCCCTCGTCGTGGCTCAGCGGGTCGTCCATCACTCTTCCTCTTCCTTCAGCGCGAACGTGCGGAACCCCTCCGCGTACTCGACCCCGCCGGCCTCGCCGAGCTGGCGACCGCGCTCACGGACCCAGGGCGACGAGGCCTCGCCCTGCTGGGAGCGGTGCGCGGCCAGGGCCTCGAGCTTCACGTCCATCGTCTTGCTGATGTCGATGTAGGTATCGGGCTCCTCCGACCCCAGCCAAAGGTTCGGGATCTCGTAGGGCTCGCACCCCTCCGCGAGCAGCTCCGGGAACTGGGGCCGGGACGGCGCGTCGGGCATCACGGCGCACAGGGCCAACTCGCCGGCGGCCCTGTGGTCGGCGTGGTTGATGTAGCTCCGCGTGGTCGACCACAGCCGGGACGGGTCCGGCGCCACGAGCACGTCCGGGCGGATCCGCCGGACCTCGCGTGTGACGGCCTTCCGGCTCTCCAGCGTGACCTCGAGCATCCCATCGGCGAAGTCGAGGAACGTCACGCTCTTCACGCCGAGCACCTCGGCGGCGGCGCGCTGCTCCTCCTTGCGGATCCGCGAGATCTCCTCGCGGACGGCACCGGGCGCGTTGTCGCCGGCGGAGCCGTCGGTGATGCAGACGTAGTGCACCTCGGTGCCCTCCCGGGCCCACAGGGCGACCGTGCCGCCGCACATGTACTCGGCGTCGTCGGGATGCGCGAACAGGACCAACGCGGTGGCGAACCTCATGCCTCCGAGCCTACCGGACGATCCCGGAAACCTGCAGCAGACTTGAACGGTGGCGGACGAGCGAGGGGGCCGGCTCGGGGACGAGCGGCCGGGAGAAGCCGAGGACGAGGGCACCGGCCTCCCCGACGGTCCCACCCGCATCACGGGGATCGGGGCGGCGGTGGCGCTGGGCGGCCTGTGGGGCCTGATGGGCTACACGGTGCTGTGGCAGGGGACGCCGTTCGGGGTCGATCGGGGGTTCGTGGCCTCCGCCGGCGGGACCCTGGTCCTCCTCCCGGTCCGCCTGGTGCTGTGGGGCATCCGAGCCGCGGAGGGCCTCACCGGGCGGACGTTCCAGCTGGCCGACGCGAACGGATGGATCGGGCTCCTCGCGAGCGCCCTCGGCGCCGCCCTCGCGCTGGGGCTGTTCCTTGCCGGGCGGACGGCGTGGCGTCGGATGGTCCCCCGCTCGACGTAGCGTGCCGTGCCCGGGCCCACGGCGCCCGGCTCAGTACCCGTA
>JBHGAT010000270.1:0-3263 GCA_041946645.1 Candidatus Velamenicoccus archaeovorus
CCTCGGCCGCCGGCTGCGATGCCTGGGCCTCGAGGGCGGCCATCCGCTCGCCCAGGCACGTGGCGAACTGGTTGGCCATCCGCTGCGACACGTCGCCGATCATGCCCCGGCCGAACTGCGCCAGGGAGCCCGAGATGTTCAGGTCGGCAAGGATCGACACCTTGGTGGCCTCGCCGTCCATCGGCTCCATCGTGGAGGTCACCTGGGCCGAGGCGGTGCCCTTGCCCTTGGTCTCGCGGCCGTCCGCCTTGAGGACGACCGTCCGCGTGGCCTCGTCGCGCTCCTGCAGGACGACGGTCCCGGCGAACGACAGGCTCACCGGACCGAGCTTCACGTTCACCTTGCCCTTCCAGGTGTGGTCGTCGACCACCTCGGTCAGCTCGGCCCCGGGCATGCAGGGCGCGACCTGCTCGACGTCGAGCATGAACGCCCAGACCCGGTCGACCGGCGCCGGGATCTCCAGCGTGTTCTCGAGCTCCACGGTCCCCCTCCTCGCGTGGCGCCGTCGGCCGGCGCCGGGCAGATATCTCTATGTTAAGGTAACCGCCCCGTCCGGCGCCAGCGCGCCCGGGTCGGGACCGAGCGCCTCCGGCGCCCGGATCGGGGATGGTACGTCGCGAGGTCACATGATGGAGCATCGGGCGCCGGCGGGGATCGTCTGCTCGCTGGTGACGCCGTTCCGGAGGGACCAGACGCCGGATCTGCCGGCGCTCGGCGAGCTGATCGACGCGCAGGGGCTCACGGGGGTGCACGGGCTGTTCCTGCTGGGGACGGCCGGCGAGGGCGTCCTGCTCTCGGCCGACGAGCGCAAGGCCGTGGTCGAGTGGGCGGTCGAGCGGGTCGCCGGGCGGATCCCGGTGCTGGTCCACTGCGGCGCGCCCGACACGGAGACGTCCGCGGACCTGGCCCGGCACGCGGGGTCCCTCGGCGTCGAGGCCGAGGCCTCGGTCGCGCCGTACTTCTTCTCGTACGGCGGCTCCGCGCTCTTCGAGCACTACCGGGCGATCGCCGAGGCGGCGCCGGACATCGGCCACTACGTGTACGAGAACCCCGAACGGGTCGGGTATTCGGTCGGTGTGCCCACCGTGGTCCGCCTGGTGCGCGAGGTGCCGGGGATCCGCGGGGTCAAGGACACCGGCGACTCGATCGGCCGGATCGGCCGGTACCTGGCCGAGCTCGGGGACGGCATCGAGGTCTACGCCGGCAACAACGAGATCGTCGTCCCGGCCCTCACGATCGGCGCGCGGGGAGCGGTCTCGGCGATCGCGAGCGCCGTGCCTGAGCTGCTGGTGGCCCTCTACGAGCGCTGGGCCGAGGGCAAGCAACAGGAGGCGATGGACCTGCAGCGGGCGGTCGCGCTGCTCCACCGCTGCATCGAGGGGATGCCGTACCTCGGCGCGATCAAGCACCTGGCGCGGCGCCGTGGGCTGCCCGGCGGCGGGATGCGCGCGCCCCAGCAGGCCGTCACGTCCGAGCAGGCCGCCGAGATCGACCGGCGCCTCGACGCCGTCGAGGAGCTCCGCCCCTGGCTCCAGCCGCTCGGTTGACCGCCGCCGCCGCGCGGTTGCGTCGGCGGGTGTCCAGGCCCGTGATCTTCCCGGCGCGGGTCACCCGCACCCCGTAGTCCTTCCAGGCGGAGGCCACGCTCACCAGGCCCTCGGCCACGTCGTCGGCCACGGCCTGGGGGTCGCGGGTGAGCGGGTCGTGGAAGCCACCGCCGCCGGGGAGCTCCAGCGTGAACCGGGTCCCGGCCGGCAGCGCCTGCGAGAGCTTCGGGTTCGGGCGCGTGCCGAGCGAGGTCTTGAAGCTGCCGCCGCCCCCGGGCTTCCCGCCGAGGTAGCCCTCGGCCCGGAACCGCATCCGGTCCGCCAGCGACGACACCACGAACGGCTCGCCCGTCCGGACCTCGACCTCGATGGCCTGACCGAGCCCCCCCCGGAACCGACCCGGCCCGCCCGAGTCCGTTCGGAGCTCCTTGCGGTGGAAGCGCAGCGGCGAGGTGGTCTCGATCACCTCCACCGGCGCGGTGGCGATCCCGCTGGGGAAGCTGGTGGTGGACAGCCCGTCCTTGGTCGGCCGCGCGCCGGTGCCGCCGGCGGCGAAGAACACGGTGATGAACCGGTCGGAGCCGGTGCCGCGGACCGTCGTGAGCCAGATGTTGCCGGCGCCCTCCGCGAGCACACGGCCCGGCAGGATCGGCGTGAGCGCGCCGAAGATCGCGTGGGGGAGGAAGTGCCCGACGATGTGCCGGGCGGCCACCGCCGCGGGCGGCACCGGGTTCAGGATCGAGCCCTCGGGCGCCCAGGTGGTCACCGGGCGGAAGCTCCCGTCGTTGTGGGGGACCTCGGGTGAGATCGCGCACTTCAGGGCGTAGCTGGTGTAGGCGGCGGTGTAGTTCAGCACGACGTTCATGCCCCGGTCGACCTGCGGCGAGCTGCCCGTGTAGTCCACGGTGATCCGGTCGCCCTGGATCTCCACGGTGCAGTCGATCCGGACCGGCTCGTCGATCCCGTCGGTGTGGATCACCTTGCGGTACTCGCCGTCGGGGAGCTTGGCGATCGCGTCGCGGAGCGCGCGCTCGGAGCGGTCGCAGATCTCCTCGCCCAGCGCCTCCAGGTCCGGCAGGCCGAAGTCGTCGAGGTACTCGAGCAGCCGGTCCACGCCGACCTGGTTCCCGGCGATCTGCGCGTGCACGTCGCCGAGGACCTCGAACGGCGCGCGGACGTTGCCGGCCAGGATCTTCAGCAGGTCCTCGTTGGGCTCCCCGGCGTCGTAGAGCTTCATCATGGGGATGTAGAGCCCTTCCTCGAAGACCTCGTGCGCGTCGGCGGACAGGCCGCGACCGCCGATGTCCATGGCGTGGCAACAGTTGCCGAAGAAGCCCACGAGCGTGCCGTCCCGGAACGCCGGCGTGACCACCGAGAGGTCGTTCAGCTGGCCCGAGGTCTTCCAGGGGTCGTTGGTGATCAGGATGTCGCCGGGCCGGATCGTCTCCGGGGGGAACTCGTGCAGGAAGTGGACCATCGACGTGGCGAGCGAGTTGATGTGGCCGGGCGTGCCGGTCACCGCCTGCGCCAGCATCCGCCCCTTGGCGTCGAACACGGCCGCCGACAGGTCCCCGGACTCGCGGACGATCGGCGTGAACGACGTGCGCTGCAGGGCGGCGGCCTGCTCGTTGGTCACGGTCACGAGCCGGCTCCACAGGATCTCGAGCGTCACCGGGTCGAGCCGCATCGCCCCGGCGGTCCTGGTCCGAGCGCTCA
>JBHGAT010000271.1:0-3254 GCA_041946645.1 Candidatus Velamenicoccus archaeovorus
TACTCGTCCTCGGCCAGGCCCTCGGAGGTCCCGGTGCCGCGGACGTCCACGCGGCAGGCGGCGTAACCGTGCTCGGCGAAGCGCTCGTACTCGGGGCGGTACGAGGCCGTGATGTCGTCCTTGCGGTAGGGGAGGGCCTCGAGCAACGCCGGCCACGGGCCGTCGCCCTCGGGCAGGTACAGCGTGGCGTGCAGGCGCACACCGTCGCTCATCGGGATGAAGGTGTGCTCCCGGCGCGTCATGGCCCGGCATCCTAGCGGGGGCCGGTCGCGGCTCCACGCGGTCGCGCTCAGATCCAGGTGGGGAACCACGCCCGGAGCCGGAAGGCGTCGCTCGAGATCGGCCCGCCGGTGAGCACGGGCCAGAACCACACGAACAGCGCGACCGACACGATCACGAGTCCCACGGCCACGGGCAACCACGGCCGCGAGCGCGACCCCGCGATGTGCGCCTCCGACAGGTCCCGGAGCCCGTAGACGCACGCCAGCACCAGGAACGGCGTGAGCGGTGCCGCGTAGAAGAAGAACTGGGGGCGTGAGACCAGGAACCACGGCACGTACAGCGCGGCCACGCTGAGCACGACGAACCCGGCGCGCCAGTCCCGCGTGCGCCGCCAGGCGAACGCGGCGTACGGGATCGCCACGACGCTGCCCCAGAAGATCGCCGGGTTGCCGTTGGCGTAGATCACGCGGCGGACGTCGTCCCCGTACCGCGCGAAGTACAGGACGGGCCGCCACAGCACGATCCACTTCCACGCCTGCGCGAGGTAGGGGTGGATCGGCTTGCCCTGCGCGTCGATCGACCTCAGCTTCTCGTGGTAGCCGGCCATGTCGCCCTGCAGCTTCAGCCAGTCGCCCCAGTGGAACCCGAAGTGCAGGAACCACCCCAGGTACGAGGCCACGTAGACGACGACGGGCACGGCCAGGAGGAAGACCACGATGGGGAAGCTCTCCCACTGCACCGTGCGCCAGATCGGATGACGGACGCCGGCCCGACGGCGGCGCACGATCTCCCACAGCACCGAGAGCCCGATGACGCCGGCGATCCCCGTGACCCCCGACCACTTGGACGCCACCGCCGCGCCCAGCGCCAACCCCGCAGCCAGGCGCCACGGCCGGAAGAAGGGCGCGGGCACGGTGGCGGTGGGTTCCGGCTCCGGCGCGGCGTCCGGGTCGAGCATCGCACCGGGGTCGCCGGGCTCGACGGCCGTGGGCGGCTCGGCCGCCGGCGTCCGCCGGTCGATCCACCGCCGGTCGAGCAGGACGAACAGGAAGCCCAGCGCGATCCAGAACGTGACGAAGATGTCCAGCATCGACACACGCGACTGGACGAACTCGAGGCTCTCGGTGGCCAGCAGCAGCCCTCCGGTGAAGGTCCAGATCGGGCTGCCGAACAGCAGCTGCACCATCCCCGCCAGCACCACCACCGTCGCCGTGCCGAACACGGCCGCCGACACCCGCCACCCGAACGACCCCGTCCCGAACGCGAGCTCGCCGAGGGCGATGGCCCACTTGCCGAGCGGTGGATGGACCCACGCGCCGGTGTCGTTCTTGTCGGTCCGCCAGAACTCCTCGTCCGAGCTCTCGATGTCGCACCGCGCGTTCGAGTAGCCCAGGTAGATGCACGCGGACTTGGAGTAGTAGAGCTCGTCGAACACCCGGTCCGTGGGGTAGGAGAGGTGGGCGAACCGCAGCACGCCGGCGATCAGCCCCACCGCGACGATGGCCACCGCCGGCCGGTTCAGCAGCCGCCGGATCGTCTCCAGCACGCCGGCCGGGCCGGGGCGGGTGGACGTCGTGTCGGCGACGCTCGGTGGCGCGCCGCTCATCGCTTCGGTCGGTCGGCCAGGCGGACCACGAACTGCAGACCCTGGAACGTGCCGTCGATGGAGGCGGACTTGTTGTCGACCATGCCGGCGTCGAGCCCGTGCCGCTGGACGACCTCGAACGTGAGGTCCGTGTCCACCTTGGCGGCCCGCTTCGGCCAGGCAACCCAGAGCCGTCCCGCGGGGTCGAGCGCGCGGCGGAGCGGCCCGAACCGCCGGTCGAGCTGGGCCCGGCGGGTCACGAACAGGAGGGCGACGTCGACCGGCGGGGTGGCCCGCGACCCGATCCGCACCCCGCCCGGCAGCGGCCCGAGCTCGAACCCCTCTGGGGCCCCCGCCAGGACCACGCGCGAGCCCTGGCGGATGCCCAGCTTGGCGGGGAGCGGCGTGCCCGAGGGGTCCTCGCGCGCGGGGGAGCCGGCCATGGCCCCTCACTCTACCGGCACGCATGGGACCATCCTCGGTGTGAGCGGGATCCTCCATCTGGTGGGCACGCCGATCGGGAACCTCGGGGACCTGTCCGCGCGCGCCCGGCAGACCCTCGGGTCGGTGGGGGTGATCGCGGCCGAGGACACGCGCCGCACCGGTCGGCTCCTCGCGCACGCCGGCGTCGACGTGCCGATGGTCTCCTTCTTCGAGGGGAACGAGGTCCGTCGGTCGGCCGAGCTCCTCGAGGCCCTGCGGGGCGGGACCGATGTGGCCGTGGTCTCGGATGCCGGGATGCCGGGACTCTCCGATCCGGGCTACCGGTTGGTCCGCGCGTGCATCGACGAGGGGATCGAGGTGCGTGTGGTCCCGGGACCGTCGGCGGCGGTGTCGGCGCTGGTGATCTCGGGGCTGCCGACCGACCGGTACGTGTTCGAGGGGTTCCTGCCGCGGCGCGCGGCGGAGCGGCGAGCGCGTCTGCGCGAGCTCGCCGCCCTGCCGCACACGCTGGTCCTGTTCGAGTCGCCGAGGCGGGTCGCCGGCTTGCTCCGGGACGTGGTGGACGAGCTCGGCGACCGACGCGTGGCGGTGGCGCGGGAGCTCACCAAGCGGTTCGAGCAGGTGCTGCGGGGGACCGCCTCCGAGCTGCTCGCCTCGCTCGAGGGCGTCGAGCTGAAGGGTGAGGTCGTCGTCGTGGTGGAGGGACGGCGCGGGGACGCGGCCGACGTGCTGGACCTCGGCCCGCTGGTGGAGGAAGCTCGGGTCCTGGTGAGCACGGGCATGCGCAAGCGCGAGGCCGCCGCGCGGGTGGCGCGCGAGCACCGCGCCTCGGCCAACGCGATCTACCGACGGCTGGTGGGCGGAGACGATGGACCCGGACGACCCGGCTGACCGGACGGAGCCATCGGACACCTGGCTCCCACCGGTGGTGGCCTCGCCCCGGCCGGTCGAGCCGATGGGCGGCGTCGGCGAGCCGGGACCGGCGATGGAGCGCGGTGCGGCG
>JBHGAT010000272.1:0-3253 GCA_041946645.1 Candidatus Velamenicoccus archaeovorus
TACATGCTCGCGATGCCGGTCGTGTCGATGACGACGTCGGCGCCCTCGGGCTTCTCCTCACGCACCGCGTCCTCGAGGCTCTGGTTCGTCCCGTCCACCACGCGATCGGCCGAGTACCTCGCCGCGAGCTCGCATCGCGAGGAGATCAGATCGGTCGCGATCACCCGCGCGCCCGCCCGTCGCGCGGCCTGGGCGGACATCTGCCCGATCATGCCGAGCCCGATGAGCGCCACGAGGTCGCCCGGCTGGACCTTCGTGATCCGCACGCCCGAGCGCGACACCCCGGCCATGTGGAACAGCGATGCGGCGGCAAGGTCCACCTCGGGGTCCACCTTCCAGGCGGCTGCCGCGTCCGCCACGAGGTATCCGGAGTGCGACGCCTGCATCGGCCCCGGGTACTTGTGATCGGGGTCGTCGAAGTGCGTCCCCATCGTGAACACGTGGTCGCCGACGGCGAAACGCTCGACCCCCGCCCCGACGACGTCGACGATCCCCGCCGCCTGGTAGCCGGGAGAGCAAGGGTAGTACGCGGGGACGTCCTCGTCGAAGTGGTTGTAGCGCCCGGTGAGCGCCCACCGCTCCGTGCCCTGGCTGACGCCCGAGTACACGGTCCTGATCCCGATCTGCGAGGGTCCCACCTCGGGCAACACCATCTCGCGGATCTCGACCCGTCCGGGCTCGACGAACACTACGGCCGGCGCCTTCATCGTCGCGCTCCTTCCGTCATGCGGCTTCCGAGCGGGCGGTCGGAGCGCGGTCCGGCCCCGGCGCGGCCGCCGGATGTGAGAACGATATCATATGGGACACAGGCTCGGCGGGGTGGGGCCGTCTCGGCCCCCGGAGGAGGCGCATCCGATGGAGTGGTACCGGCACGTTCAGTTCGTCTCGGCCGTTCCGATGCCGCCCGAGATGGCGGAGGAGTTCGGCACGACGGTCAACGGGATGTGGGCCTCCCCCGAGCTCGGGTCCCGGGAGGAGGTCGCGGACCTCCACGAGGCAGGCCGGCGGGTCCTGTTCTCGGTACCGCTCATCGCACTCGTCCCGAGGGTCTACGAGCAGCCGGGGCTGGAGTTCCTCCTCGGCGAGACCTGTCGCGACATCGCCGGCAGGCCGTCCGAGTGCGACTGGTACTACTGGGAGCGCAAGCCCGTGTACGCGGCGTGCATCTACAGCGACGCCTTCCGGACCTACCTGCTGGACCGCTGCAAGCACGGCGTCGACCTGGGCATGGACGTCGTGAACCTCGACGAGATCATGACGAGCGTCGGGCTCATGACCCGGGAGGCCCGGGGCACCGGCTTCTGCTCCCGCTGCCTCGGCCGGTTCCGCTCGCACCTGCGGGAGATCGGGGACCCTCTCGCCGAGGTCGACGACGACGCCCTCCTCGACCGTCTGTGGCGGGACGACGCCCTCCTCGAGCGGTACCGGGCCTTCCACGAGCGCGAGGCGTTCGGGGTGATGCGGGCGTTCATCGCCGAGCTCCGCACGCACGCGGACGCGACGAACCCGGGGTTCGCGATCAGCGCGAACGTCGCGTACCTCGGCAACTTCGTCGAGACGTTCGGGACGCTGTGGGGCTGTCTGTGGGGGCCCAACCTCGACTTCGTCCTGATGGAGAACGACTACCGGATCTCGCACGACGAGCCGCACCTGATCCTGCCCCGCGGCACGTTCACGCCCTGGTACCGGCTCGGGTCGGCGTTCAAGGGCGCCCCGACCTGGATCTGTCCGAGCATCAACGTCCCCCGGCAGCTCGCGGGCGAGCAGCGGCAGCGCTACTACGAGCTGATGTTCCTCGAGGCCTACGCCAACGGCGGCCGCTGGGGCTACTACTGGTGGCCGGGCGTGGATCCGCTGACGCGACGGCGCGCCACGGCGCCCGACGCGCTGAAGGAGCACATCGGGTTCATCGACCGGCATCGCGACCTCTATGAGCAGGCCGCGTCGATGAACGACCTCGCGATCGCGTACCTGGACGGACCGATCATGCGCCGGCCGCCGATGCACGTGAAGTACGTGGCGCTCGCGCAGGCGCTCGCCGAGCTCGGCTACCAGTTCGACGTGGTCTTCGTCGGCGACGGCGAGTTCAATCCGGATGCGCTGGATCCAGCTGCGCTGCAGCGATATCGCGCGGTGCTGGTGCCCGAGGCCCGGGACCTCGGCGCGGTGCCGGCGAGCGCCCTCGAGGCCTACGCCCGGGGCGGAGGGGAGCTCGTCGTGTTCTCCGAGAGCCCGATCCCCGCCGAGCTCGCGCGGCACGAGGACGAGGGGATGCTCCTCGACTTCTGGCGGGAGTACCGGGACGCGGACCGGGACCGGATCGCGGCCGCGGTGGCGCGGTTCGCTGCGTCGCGGATCGAGAGCTCGGATCCGACGGTCGGCGTCGTCCGGTGGGCGTGGGGCGACCGGCAGGTCCTGCACCTGCTCGACTACGGCTACGACCCCGCGACGGACACGATCCGGCCGGCGACCGACGTCCGGCTCTCCGTGCCCTGGTCCGGCGGCGGGGCGACGGGCCGGCTGCTCGCCCTCGGCGGCGAGAGCGATCTCGCGACCCGGACCGAGGACGATCGGCTGGTCGTCGACGTCCCGAGGATCGACCCGTACGCCGTGCTCGTCCTGGAGCCGGCGGGGTGAGGCTCGGCGGCTGGTACTCGGCCGAGCGCGCCGAGGACCTGGAGCCGCTGTGCGAGCGGCTCGACGCGCACGGGCTCTCGGCGATCCCGGCGCCGAACCGCCTCGCCGAGATGCCCGACGACGCATGCGTCGCGTTCGGCGAGGCCGCCCGAGCGCTTGGGCTCGTGGTCGGCGAGACCGGGATGTGGGAGAACCTGATGACCCCGGACCCGGAGCGGCGGACGCGGCGGATCGAGCGGGTCCGCACGCTCCTGCGCAAGGCCGAGCTCATGGGGTGCCGGTGCGTGATCTCGCTCGTCGGCTCCGGGCATCCCTCGGACTCGATGCTCGCGCCCGACGGGGCGATGCTGACGGACGAGGGACGGCGTGCCTTCCGCGAGGTCGCGCTGCGGATCGTGGACGGCCTCGAGCTCGAGCGCACCTGTTACGCGATCGAGCCGTGGCGCACGTCGTTCTTCTACCACCCGGAGGACATCGCGGCGTTCCTCGACGACGTCGATGACCCGAGGGTGCGGCTGCACCTCGATCTCGTGAACATGATCGGCCGGCGAGACTACTTCGACACGAAGGGTCTGGCGGAGCGCACCTTCGCCCTGCTCTCGGACCGGATCGCGGC
>JBHGAT010000273.1:0-3245 GCA_041946645.1 Candidatus Velamenicoccus archaeovorus
CGCGACGCCTCAGAAGGCGTCCTCGAAGATCTGGACATCGAACGTCCCCCCGCGTTCCCGGACGCTCGCCACGTCGAACCGCAGCCGTCGATGGCCCGGCCGGCACGTGGCAAGGAACACCTCGGCGAGGGCGCGGAGCCTCCGACGCTTGGCGTCCGTCACCGCCTCGAACCCGCCCCCGAACGCGTCCCCGCCGCGCGTCTTCACCTCGCAGAAGACCAGGAGCTCGCCCCGCTCGAGGACGAGGTCCATCTCACCGAGCCGGCAGCGCCAGTTGCGCGCCACCGGCCGGAACCCGCGGTCCACGTAGGCTCGGAGCGTCGCGTCCTCGCCGCGGCGTCCCCGCTCGGCCCGCGGGTCGGTCCGAACCGGGCGCGGAGGGTCCATCGTGTCACCCTAGCCCCCGCCGACGACGCTCCTCCGAGCGACCGGCGGACCGGCGGCTCAGGAGGGCAGGAGCGGATCCTCCGGGAGGTGGCCGCCGGCGAGCGGGTCGTCCGGGATCGGCTCCTCGCGACGGAGCTCCTCGACGTTCACGTCCCGGCGGGTGAGGACCCTGACCCGCGTGACGAAGCGCCCCGTCCGGAACATGTCCCAGACCCACGCGTCCTGGAGCTCGACCTCCACCCAGCCATCGTCGCGGGGGCGGACGTCCACGTGGTTGGCCAGGTAGAACCGTCGCTCCGTCTCGACCACGTACGCGAACATCGGGACGACGTCCCGGTACTCGCGGTAGAGCTCGAGCTCACGCGCCTCCTCGAACCGCTCCACGTCGTCGTCGTCGTTCACCTGGCCTCCTCGGGACCGCTCTCGTCCGGCTCGTCGAACGCGTCGTCGACCACGACCACCTCGCCCCCGACGCCCTTGAACGAACGCCGGTGGATGGGGCACGGCCCGAGACGCGCGATGGCCCGGCGGTGCTCGGGCGTCCCGTAGCCGCGGTGGTGGTCGAACCCGTAGTCCGGGAACCGTCGATGGTAGCGGTCCATGATGCGGTCCCGGGTGACCTTGGCGACGATCGACGCCGCGGCCACCGAGGCCGTGACGAGGTCGCCCTTCTTCATGGCCAGGCTCGGCAACGGGAGAGGCCGGATGGGGAAGCCGTCGGTGAGCACGTAGTCGGGCGTCACCGGGAGCTCCAGGACGGCGCGCCGGAGCAGCCACAGGTTGGAGCGGTGCAGCCCGCGGCGGTCGATCCTCGAGGGCGTCGCCCGCTTGACGCACACCGCCACCGCTCCGGCCAGGATCCGCTCGTACCCGACCTCCCGCTGGGCGCGCGTCAGGGTCTTGGAGTCGGCGATGCCCTCGAGGTCGAAGCCCTCGGGCAGGATCACGGCCGCGGCGACCAGCGGGCCGGCCAGGGCCCCACGTCCGGCCTCGTCCGCTCCGGCGATGGCCCGGAAGCCCTGGGCCCGGAGGCGGCGCTCGAACCGCCCGAGATCGATCGTTAGTGCAGCCACCCCGTCCGCGAAGGCGGCCAGATCTTGACGAACGCCTTCCCCACCACCTTATCGAGCGGGACGTACCCCAGGCCGAACCTCGAATCGTTCGAGTTCGCCCGGTTGTCGCCGAGCACGAACAGCTCGCCCGAGGGGACCCGGACCGGACCGAACGGCCGCGTGTCCGCCTGTCCCTGCAGGTACGGCTGGCGGACCCGCTTCCCGTTCACGAACAGCTTCCCGTCGCGCAGCTCCACGGTGTCGCCGGGCAGCCCGATCACCCGCTTGATGAAGTCCTCGTCGACCGGCCGGGCGAAGCCGAGCCCTTCCGACAGCCAGTGCAGGAACCCTCCCACGATGCCCCGATCCGGCTGCGCCGAGGGGTGTGGATCCTCGAACACGATCACGTCGCCGCGCTGCGGGTGGTAGAAGAGCTTCTCCACCAGCACGCGATCGCCCGGCTTCAGCGTGGGCTCCATCGACCCGGACGGGATGTAGAAGGCCTGGATGGCGAACGTCTTGAGGACGATCGCGAGCGCGAACGCCAGCACCACCAGGACGGGCAGCTCGCGCAGGAAGGACCAGATCCCGCCGCGGTCGTCGGAGCGATCCGAACCGGCGGCCCACGCGCCCGGAGCGGCGGGCCGGTCGGTGACCTCAGGTCCGCTCGTGTTCCTCAGCCGCCTCGGCCGATCCCGGCTGGTCGGCCGTCTCGTCGGAGGCCGGAGCGCCCGCGTCCTGCACCGGGCCCCCGGCGTCCACCTCGGGCGCTTCCCCTTCGTCCGTCCCGTCGGCGGCCACGGCCTCCGCCCCGGACGCGGCTCGGAGGGCCGCCAGCTCCTCGCCCTCGATCCGGCGCTCGCGGATGCGGGCCTTCTTGCCCCGGCGCTCGCGGAGGTAGTACAGCTTGGCCCGGCGCACCCGTCCGTGGGTCACGACCTCGAGCTTGGCGATCGACGGGGAGTGCACCGGGAACGTCCGTTCGACGCCGACGCCGAAGGAGATCTTCCGCACCGTGAAGGTCTCCTGGAGACCACCGCCCTGGCGGCGGATCACCACCCCCTGGAACACCTGGACGCGCTCGCGCCCCGCCTCGACGACGCGGACGTGCACCCGCACGGTATCGCCCGGTCGGAACGGGGGAACGTCCGCGCGCAGGTACCGCTGGTCGACGAGGTCGGTGGCTTTCATGGCGGGAACCGGATGATAGCAGGTGGTCGGGAGCGCCCCGGCTGGGGTCGAGGGCACCCGGCTCAGCCTTCGAGCAGGTCGGGGCGGTTGCGTCGGGTCTTCTCGAGGGCCGCCTGCCGGCGCCACCGCTCGATCTCGGCATGGTTCCCCGATCGCAGGACCTCGGGCACCCGCATGCCCCGGAACTCGGCGGGCCGTGTGTAGTGGGGGTGGTCCAGGAGCCCGTCGGGCCCGAAGGAGTCGCGCGCGTGCGACTCCTCCTTGCCGATCACACCGGGCACCAGCCGTGCCACCGCCTCGATCACCACGAGTGCCGGGAGCTCGCCACCGGAGAGGACGTAGTCGCCGATCGACAGCTCCTCGGCCGGGAGCCCGATCGCCACCCGTTCGTCCACGCCCTCGTAGCGGCCGCACAGCAGGACGAGCCAGGGCTCCTTCGCGAGCTCCTGGACCAGACCCTGATCGAGGCGACGACCGGCCGGCGAGAGCAGGATCACGCGCTTGGGCTCCGGACCCAACGACTCCACGGCGGCGAAGAGCGGCTCGGGCTTCATGACCATCCCGGGCCCGCCGCCGTAGGACTCGTCGTCGACCTGCCGGTGCCGGTCGGTGGTG
>JBHGAT010000274.1:0-3242 GCA_041946645.1 Candidatus Velamenicoccus archaeovorus
CCGCGACCGCGCAGCCGCCGAGGGCTCGACGTTCCGCGACCGCGCGGCGGCGATCCTCGAGCGGCCCCAGGTGGCCTCGGCGATCGGGCGCGCCATGGACCTTCGGGCCCTTCGTCGATCGGCCGTGTTCGAGGGCGCCGACCTGTCCTCGATGCGGGCGGCCGGCGAGGCGATCCGCGCCCACACCGTGGCCGACCTCCCCCGCTACCTCGAGGCGTTCGCCGACGCCGCCGAGCGCCGCGGCACGCGGGTCTTCTTCGCGGCCGACGCGGCGGAGGCGGTCGCGTACGTCCTCGAGGTCGTCCGGCGGAACGGCGTCCGGCAGGTCGTGAAGGGCAAGTCGATGGTCTCCGAGGAGCTCGGCCTCAACGCGGTCCTGGAGGCCCAGGGGGTCGAGGTCACCGAGACCGACCTCGGCGAGTTCATCGTGCAGCTCGCGCACGAGCCGCCTGCGCACATCACGGTCCCGGCCGTCCACATGACCCGCACCCAGATCCGCGACCTGTTCAACCGCGAGCTGGACGCCGGCGTGACGGACGAGCCCACGGAGCTCACGCACGCCGCCCGGCGGATCCTGCGGGAGCGGTTCCTGACCGCCGACCTCGGGATCACCGGGGTCAACTTCGCGGTCGCCGAGACCGGTTCGCTCGTGATCGTGACGAACGAGGGCAACGGACGGATGTGCACCTCGCTCCCGAGGGTCCACGTCGCCCTGCTGGGGATGGAGCGGCTGGTGCCGTCCTTCCGCGAGCTGTCGGTGTTGCTTCCGCTGCTCACCGGGAGCGCGACCGGGCAGCGGATCACCGCGTACGTGAACGTGATCACGGGTCCCAGCACGGCCGGGGAGCTCGACGGGCCGGAGGAGCTCCACGTGGTGGTGGTGGACAACGGCCGGTCGGCGATCCTCGGCACCGAGTACCGCTCGGTGCTCCACTGCATCCGTTGCGGGGCATGCCAGAACGTGTGCCCCGTGTTCCGCCACGTCGGCGGGCACGCCTACGGCGGGACCTACGGGGGCCCGATCGGCGCGGTCCTGGAGCCCTTGCTCGAGGGGTTCGACCGCGCCGGCGACCTGCCCCACGCGTCGTCGCTCTGCGCCGCATGCACCGAGGTCTGTCCGGTGAACATCCCGCTGCACCGGCACCTGGTCTCCCTCCGCCGGGACGTCGCCGCGGCGCGGCCACCGTTCGGCGAGCGTGCGGCGTTCCGGCTGTGGGGCCGCCTGTGGGGCTCCGAGCGGGGGTACCGGTGGACCGCCCGGATCGGCCGCCTGGCGCAGCGGGCGTTCGTCCGGCGGGGGTGGATCCGCCGGGCGCCCTTCCCGCTCTCCCGGTGGACGGCGGGACGGGACCTGCCGCCGCTCGCCGCCGAGCCGTTCCACGACCGGTGGGCCAGGAGGCAGCGGCGTGGATCGTAGCGCGTTCCTCGAGCGGATCCGAGCCCGCCTGGCCCGGTTGGAGCGTCCCGAGCTCCCTCCGGCGCTGCCGGCCACGATGGTCTCCGGCGACGGCCGCGGGTTCGCCCGCTTCGCCGAGGAGCTCGCCGCGCTCCGCGGCCAGGCCCGCCGGGTCGCCGCCGGGGAGCTCCCGGCGGCCGTGGCGAACGTCGCCCGGGGATGCGCTCGAGCGGTGGTGGGGGCCGACCTCGGGCCGTTCGCCGAGCCCGTCGCCGCCGGTCTCGAGATCGCCGGCTGCGCGATCCTGATGCCGGATCGCGAGGGCGCCGCCGGGGCCGACCTCGGCGTGACCGGCGCTGCTTACGGGGTGGCCTCGACGGGGAGCGTCCTGCTCTCGGCCGGTCCGGACCGCGCCCGCACCACGAGCCTCCTGCCCGAGCGGCACCTGGCCATCCTCCCCGAGGAGCGGCTCCTGCCGGGCCTCGACGAGCTGGTCGAGCGCCTGCCCGAGCTCGCCGCCTCCGCCTCCCAGCTCGTGCTGGTCACGGGGCCCTCGCGGACCAGCGACATCGAGATGACCTCGGTCCTGGGTGTCCACGGTCCGGAGCGGGTTATCGTGCTGGTGGTGGGGGATTGAGCGGACCGTCGATCGCCGTCGTCGCGTACCACCTCCGACCCGGCCGGGTGGCGCACTGGCTGGTGGGTGGCTACGGGGTGCCCGAGAACTACGTCGACGCCCTGCGGCGCGCCGGCGGCCGGGCCGTGCTCGTGCTGCCCGGTGATCCGACGCCGCCGTCCGACCTGCTCCACGGCTTCCAGGGCCTCCTCCTGGTCGGGGGCGGCGACGTCGACCCGGCCCGCTACGGCGCCCAGGGCCACGGGGAGATCTACGGTGTCGAGCCCGACCGGGACGCCCTGGAGATCGATCTGCTGCGGGAGGCGGCCGAACGCGAGCTGCCGACGCTGGCCGTCTGCCGAGGCATGCAGGTCCTGAACGTGGCCTTCGGGGGGACGCTGATCCCGCACCTGCCCGAGCACGAGGGCTTCATCGAGCACGGGATCCCGAGCGGCGTGGAGGGGCGCCGCCACGCGGTCAAGGTGGCCGCGGGCAGCCTGCTGGCGGACGCCACGGGGGTCGAGGTCCTCACGTGCTCCAGCCACCACCACCAGGGGGTCGACCGGGTCGCCGACGGCCTGGTGCCCACCGGGTGGTCGGAGGACGGACTGGTCGAGGCGCTCGAGGCCGAGCCCGGCTGGATCCTCGGGGTGCAGTGGCATCCGGAGGACACGGCCGCCGACGACCCGGCGCAGCAGGCGCTGTTCGACGCGTTCGTGACCCGGGCCCGCGGCTAGAGGCCGCAGCTCACGGTCACGGTCCCGTCCATCGCGACCTCGATCGCGATGGACGACGAGCTCGAGGGGCCGTCCGCGAACCCGGAGACGCCCTCGCCGCGATCGGGGACCACCGCCCCGGCGCCGCTCGCGCAGCGCACGGCGTCCCCGGGCTGGGCCGCGCCGGGCGAGAGGACGACCGTCTCGCCGCCCGGAACCCGGATCTGCCGGGGCTCCCGGCCACGGCGCGAGAAGACGTAGATGAACGGCGTGGCCAGCACCATCGCCAGGACCAGCAGGAGCGCCACCCACCGGATCCACGAGGTGCCCCGGAGCGACTGCTCCGCTTCCTGGTCCTCCTCGAGCGGGTGGAACGGCTCCATGTTCACGGCACCAGCGTAGCGCCGGGCGGCCGCTCGGTACGACCACGAGGCCTGTCCGTTTGGCGCTCCCGCCCCGATTGCTGAATAATCACGCCCCGTCGAGGCGTTCGTCCGGACGTTTCGGCCTTGGG
>JBHGAT010000275.1:0-3205 GCA_041946645.1 Candidatus Velamenicoccus archaeovorus
CCCGACGTGGACGTGATCGCGGACGCCGGTCTCATCACGCACGACTGGACGCAGGTGGCCGACGGCGGGATGGTCACGACCTCGGTCGTCGTGTTCGACGTGCGACCGGGCAACCCGCTCGGGCTGGAGGACTACGACGACCTGACGGCGCCGGGCGTCGAGATCCTCACGCCGGATCCCGCGCAGAGCGGGGGCGCCCGGTGGAACGTGATCTCGGCGTGGGGCGCGGCCCTACGCGGCTACGCCGGCGTCCGCGAGGGCGACGAGGAAGGCGCCGCCGAGCTGCTCCGAGGCATCTTCGCCAACGTCCTGACCCTGGACAAGAGCGCTCGGGACTCGATCCAGAGCTTCGAGTCCGGCAACGGGGACGTCGCCATCACCTACGAGAACGAGGTCAAGACGGCGCAGGAGGCGGGACTGGACGACGAGGCCGTCTACCCGCCCTCCACGATCCTGATCCAGAACCCGGTCGCGGTGGTGGACGCGAACGCCGAGGCGCACTGCGTGACGGACGTCGCGAAGGCGTTCGTCGACTTCCTCCACACGCCCGAGGTCAAGGAGCTGTACCTGGAAGCCGGGTACCGCTCGACCGACCTGAAGGAGGCCCAGCGGGGCGACCCGAAGGCCGGGTACCCGCCGATCGAGGACCTCTTCACGGTCGAGGATCTGGGCGGCTGGGAGGCCCTCGACGAGCAGCTGTTCAGCGCGGACGGGATCGCCACCCAGGCGATCGCCGAGGCCCAGGGCTAGGGGCGAGCGGATGGCGAGCGCCGCGCGGGCGGTCGGGCGGGGCTGGTCCCTCACCGCGAGGGGGACCGCTCGGCTGCGCCACTGGAGCTTGCGCGGCGTCGCCGTCCTCTACCTGGGGTTGATGATCGCGCTGCCGGTCGCGGTGGTGGTCGACGAGGGGTTCGCTCGCGGCCTGCGAGACCTCCGTGATGCTCTGGCGTACCCCGGGTCGGCGGAGGCGATCTGGCTCACGCTCGCGACGTCCACGGCGGCCGCGGTCGTGAACGCGGTCTTCGGCACCCTGATCGCCTACGTGCTGGTGCGGTTCCGGTTCCCCGGACGGCGGCTGCTCGGAGCGGTGGTGGACCTGCCGCTGGCGATCCCCACGCTGGTGACCGGCGTGATGCTGGTCGCGCTGTACGGCCCGACCTCCCCGGTCGGCCGCGCGCTGGAGGACGCCGGGATCCAGGTGGTGTTCGCGCAGCTCGGGATCATGCTCGCGCTCCTGGTGGTCACGCTGCCGTTCGTGGTGCGAGCCGTGCAGCCGGTGCTGCTCGAGCTCGACCCGTCCGAGGAGGAGGCCGCCCAGACCCTCGGCGCGGGCGGCTGGACCACCTTCCGCAGGATCGTCCTCCCGGCGATCCGGCCGGCCATCGCGGCGGGAGCGCTGCTGGTGTTCGCCCGCTCGCTGGGCGAGTTCGGCAGCGTGGTGATCATCTCGGGGAACATCACCGGCCGCACGCTGACGGCACCGGTCCTGATCTTCCAGCTCGCGTCGCAGTTCAAGCCCGAGCAGGCCGCGGCGGTGGCCACCGTGCTGTTCGCGATCTCGTTCGTCGTGGTGCTCCTCACCACGCGGCTGGTGCGCCGGCGGAAGGAGGAGACGCCGTGAGCTCGGCGCAGGCGGTCCAGACGCGGGCCGAGCGAGGCTCTGGCCGCCAGCGCCGCCGGCGGCGCGCTCTGGTCCAGGGCGGGCTGATCACGGCCAGCGTGATCTACCTCGCGGTGCTGCTGCTGGCACCCCTCGCCGGGGTCGTCTGGCAGGCGTCGAAGCCGGGCTGGCGCGTGTTCGGCGAGACCTTCACCCAGGCCGACGTGCTCCACGCGTTCTGGCTGACGACCGTGATCACCGTGATCACCGTGGTCGTCACCACGGTGTTCGGCGTGGTCGTGGCGTGGGTGCTGGTGCGGCAGCGGTTCCGCGGTCGTGGCCTCCTGAACGCGCTGGTCGACCTGCCGTTCGCGCTCTCGCCGGTCACCGTGGGACTGGCGTGCGTGCTGCTGTTCGGGCGGGGCGGGTGGTTCGCCGACTTCTTCGCGGCGCGGGGGATCCAGGTGATCTTCGCGCTGCCCTCGATGGTCCTGGTGACGATCTTCATCAGCATCCCGTTCACGATCCGAGAGGTGCAACCGGTGCTCGAGGAGGTCGGCACCGAGGAGGAGGACGCCGCGCGGACCCTCGGCGCATCGGTCGCGCAGACGTTCGCGCGGGTGACGCTGCCGAACATCCGCTGGGGGCTGCTGTACGGGATCGCGCTGTCGGCCGCGAGGGCCATCGGCGAGATCGGCGCCGTGCTGATCGTGAGCGGGCTCATCCAGGGCCAGACCGAGACGGCCACGCTCTACATCTACCGGGCGATGGAGGAGCGGCAGTACGCGTCCGCGTACGTGGTCGCGCTGACGCTCGCCGGGGTGTCGATCGTGATCCTGGCGGCGATCGAGCTGTTCAAGCGCAAGGAGACGAGGGAGGACCAGGCATGAGCGTCCCGATCCGGGTCGAGCACCTGACCAAGCGCTTCGGCGGCTTCGTGGCGGTGGACGACGTCACCTTCACGGCCGACGCCGGGAGCATCACCGCGCTGCTCGGGCCGAGCGGCTCGGGCAAGAGCACCGTCCTGCGGATGATCGCCGGGCTCGAGACCCCCACGGCCGGGCGGATCTGGATCGGGGACGAGGAGCACACGGACAAGAGCGTCCAGGAGCGGCGGGTGGGGTTCGTGTTCCAGCACTACTCGCTGTTCCGGCACATGACCGTGTCGCAGAACGTGGCGTTCGGGCTTGCCGTCCGGCGCGCGCCCAGGGAGGAGCAGCGCGCCCGGGTCGACGAGCTGCTCGAGCTCGTGCAGCTCACGCCGTTCCGCGACCGCTATCCCGATCAGCTCTCCGGGGGCCAGCGCCAGCGGGTCGCGCTTGCCCGCGCGCTGGCGCCGCGCCCCCGGGTCCTCCTGCTGGACGAGCCGTTCGGCGCGCTCGACGCCCGCGTGCGGCAGGACCTCCGGCGGTGGCTCGACGACCTGCATCGCGAGCTCGGCGTCACCAGCCTGCTCGTGACCCACGACCAGGACGAGGCGCTCGAGCTGGCGAACCGGGTGGTCGTGATGCACGACGGTCGCGCCGAGCAGGTGGGCTCGCCCAACGCGATCTACAACGAGCCGGCCACCGCGTTCGTGGCGGGGTTCGTGGGGAGCGCGAACGT
>JBHGAT010000276.1:0-3203 GCA_041946645.1 Candidatus Velamenicoccus archaeovorus
TGCCGGCCCTCGAGCGCGCCGGGGCGCGTCACGCGCACGTCCTGGTCTTCCATCCCGAAGGGCAGACGGCCCTGATCGCCGAGGCGAGCACCCGGGGCGACCGCCTCTCGTGGGACGCGGTGATGGAGCTGAGGACGCATGCGCGCGGGGGCCTGCGCGGGGAGGGTGCCGTGAGGGTCGTCGAGGTCCGCCGTCCCGACCGGGCCTTCTGGGCGGCGCTGACCCGGTCGCTGCGCGAGTTCGAGGTGACCGAGCCCGAGGCGGTGGCCCAGATCCTGCGGATCGAGCGCGAGGTCCTCCTGCCGGCCGGCCGGCGGTGGTTCGCCGTCGAGGGGCAGGGCACCTATCCGGCCCTCGGGTCCCTCACCGTGCTCGAGGGCGTGGGGTTCGTCGACCACGTGGTGACGTTGCCGGAGGCCCGCCGGCAGGGGTTCGCCACGGCGATCGTGCGCCGCATCGTGGCCGAGGCTCGGGCCGCCGGCGCGTCCGACGTGCTGCTCCTGGCCGAGCCGGGCGGCGGTGCCCAGCGCCTCTACGAGCGGCTGGGCTTCGCCACCACCACCCAGCTGGCCGGCACCCTGCGTCCCCTCGACCCGCGTCCGCGTGTCGAGCGACCACCCGTGTGCTAGGAATGGGCGTCCGGACCCGAGGGGACCCATGAAGCTCAAGATCTCGCACCGCGCCGAGGAGTTCTTCGACCTGTTCGCCGAGTCCGCCCGGAACCTCCGGACCACCGCCGAGCTGCTGAAGGACCTGATCGAGGACTACCGCGACGTCGACCTGAAGGCCAAGCGGATCCAGGATCGCGAGCACGAGGGGGACGAGGTCACGCACGCCATCATCCGGCGCCTCAACACCTCGTTCATCACCCCGATGGACCGGGAGGACATCTACCAGCTGGCCACGGCGCTCGACGACGTCATGGACGCGATGGAGGCGGTCGCGGACCTGTTCCTGCTCCACCAGATCGAGACGCCGCTGCCGCAGATGAAGGAGCAGGTGGACGTGCTGGTCCGGGCCGCCGGGCAGACCGAGGAGGCGATGGGCCTCCTGCCCAAGATGGACCGGGACCGCCTCCAGCCCTACTGGGTCGAGATCAACACGCTCGAGAACGAGGGCGATCAGCTCTACCGGCACGCCGTGGCCGAGCTGTTCAGCGGCGAGCACCGGGCCATGGACGTCCTGCGCTGGAAGGAGGTCATCGAAAACCTCGAGGAGGCGCTGGACGGGTTGGAGAACGTGGCCAACATCGTCGAGTCGATCGTCCTCAAGCACGCATAGCCGGCACGGTTACGCCGTGCCGGGGCCGCGACCGGTCCGGTCCTGCCGGGAACCCCGGCGGGCTCCGCGCCGGGCGACCTCGCGCCGCATCGAGAGGTCCTCGAACCCCACCATCACCGCCCAGAAGAGCGCGAGCCCGGCCATGGAGTAGTTCACCCACCGGAACTCGGCCGGCGTGGCCGGCACCAGCAGCAGGCACGTCACCACGACCCCCAGGAAGAAGAGCGTCCGCCGTCCCAGGTTCATCCGAACATCCTGAACGGCAGGTAGGCCAGCCACGCCACGACGAAGGCGCCGGGGATCGTGAGGAGCCACGCCCAGACCACCCGGCCGGCCACGCCCCACCGGACGGCCGAAAGGCGCTGCGTCGTCCCGATCCCGACGATCGCGCCGGTGATCGTGTGCGTCGTGGAGACGGGGATCCCCGCGTGCGCGGTGAAGAACAGCGTCGACGCGGCGGCCAGCTCGGCGCTCATCCCGCCGACGGGGTTCAGCTTGGTGATCCGCGAGCCCATCGTGTGGACGATCCGCCATCCGCCGAACATCGTGCCGAGGCCGATCGCCGTGTGGGCCGACAGGACCACCCAGAGAGGCACCGGTGCCGTCTGGGCGATGACGCCGTTCGCGAGCAGGAGCGCGTAGATCACGCCCATCGTCTTCTGCGCGTCGTTCGCGCCGTGCCCCAGGCTGAACGCCGCCGCCGAGAGCAGCTGGACGCGGCGGAAGGCGTGGTTCAGACGGTCCACCTTCCGGTACCGGTGGAACGCCCAGAACACGATCACCATGATCGTGAAGCCCAGCAGCAACCCGATGATCGGCGACAGGATGATGAACACCGCGATCTTCTGGAATCCCGATGCCACGAGCGAGCTCCATCCGGACCGAGCCACCGCCGCTCCCGCCAGTCCCCCGACGAGCGCGTGGGACGAGCTCGTGGGCAGCCCCAGCCACCACGTGATGAGGTCCCAGGCGATCGCGCCGACGAGCCCGGCCAGGATCACCTCGTTCGACAGCACGTCCTGGGACACCACGTCCTTGGCGATCGTCGCGGCCACCGCGGTCCCGAAGATGATGAACGCGGCGAAGTTGAAGAACGCCGCCCACGCCACCGCGATCCTCGGCGTGAGCACCCGGGTCGACACCACCGTGGCGATCGAGTTGGCGGCGTCGTGGAACCCGTTGAAGAAGTCGAACGCCAGCGCGATCGCGATGATGACGACGACGGCCGCGCTCATGCCTCAGGCGTGCTTGAGGACGACGGACTCGATCGTGTTGGCGATGTCCTCGCAGCGGTCCATCGCGTCCTCGATCGACTCCACGATGTCCCGCCACTTGAGGACGTCCATCGCCTGGTAGTCGCCCGAGTAGAGCTCGGCCACGATCCGTCGGTAGACGTGGTCGCCCTCGCGCTCCAGCCGGACGATGTCCACCCACGCGCGATCCGCGGCCGCCGGGGACCGAAGCGACGCCATGGCTCGGGCCACCGCCTCGGAGGCGCTCACCAGCACCTCGACCTGGAGCTGGAGGTGCGGGATCGGCTCGGTGATGCGGTGGAGGCGGAGCAGGTCGGCCACCGCCTCGACCGCGTCGAGCACGTCGTCGAGCGACGAGGCCAGGTGGTGGATGTCGTGGCGGTCGAGCGGCGTCACGAACGTGGTGTTGAGGAGCGCGAGCATCCGGTGGGTGAGCTCGTCCCCCTCGTGCTCGAGGTCCCGGATCCGCTGTCCGTGGTCGTCCGCGTGGCCCAGATCCCCCACGAGCTCACGGAGCTCCGTGGCCCCGGCCACGACGCCTCGCGCCGCCTCCTCGAGCAGGTCGTAGAACGCCTGCTCGCGAGGGATGACCTGGAACGGCACCTGCCCTGCTCCCCTCGTCCCGGGCTCCGGGCGACGGCGGCCCGGCCGGAGCGGACCCTATCGGCG
>JBHGAT010000277.1:0-3186 GCA_041946645.1 Candidatus Velamenicoccus archaeovorus
CGCCGGCAGGCGCTCGTTGGGGACCGAGCCGAGCAGGTGCACGCGCTCGCGCTCGGCCTCGGGCAGCTGGCCGACGGCCCCGCGGTCGCGGCCGTCCCCGGCCACGACCAGATGGACGTCGGGCAGATGAGCGGCCAGCCGGTGGAACGCCCGGACCATCACGGGGAAGCCCTTCTGCGGATCGAGCCGCCCGACCCACAGGATCGTCCGCCCCGCCGGCAGCTCGGGGGCCGGCTCGGTGGGAAGGCCGAACCGCTCGACGTCCACGCCGTTCGGCACGATCTCGAGCTCGCCGGGGAAGGCCCGGGCCACGAAGGCGGCCGCCGCCCGCGACACGGCGATGCGGCCGTCCAGGCGCCGCCAGACCGTCCGGAGGGCCGGCGCCGCGAGCTCGAGCAGCCGCGAGCGCTCCAGGTAGGAGTGGAACGTGGCCACCACCGGCCGTTCGGAGGCGAGCGTGGCGAGCATCGAGCTGCTCGGCGACATCGGCTCGTGGACGTGGACCAGGTCGGGATCGGCCCGCCGGAGGGCCGACCGGATCCGCTGCCACGACGCCCACGAGCACGAGATCGGCGCGACCGTCCCCGCGTAGGGCACCCGGACCGGCCGGCCGACGATCGCGACCCCCGGCTCGGCCGCGCCCGGTCCGCCCGGCGCGAGGATCCGGACGTCGTGGCCGCGCGCGCGCAGGGCCTCCGAGAGCTGCCGCACGTGGACCTGCACCCCGCCGGGCGCGTCCCACGCGTACGGGCAGACCTGGACGATCCTCACCCGCGGCGCCCCGCGGCGTCGCCGGCAGCCGTGGCCGGCTGGGGAGCCTCGTCCCAGGCCGGCTGGAACATGTGCCAGTCGGTCGGGTGCGCGGCGATCGCGCGCTCGAACCCGGCGCCGACCCGCCGGGTGAGCTCGGCCACGTCCTCCCGGAGCACGCCGGAGCGCTCGAGCCGGAGCGGCGGCCCCACCCAGATCCCCCAGCCGGTCGGCGTGGTCCAGACCGAGCAGACGAGGAGCGGGGCGCCCGTGGAGAGCGAGAGCAGCGCGGGCCCGGGCGGGAGCATGCGCCGGCGGCCGAACATCTCGACGGGCACCCCCCGCCCCGAGAGGTCCCGATCGGCCACCAGGGCCACCACCCAGTCGTCGGCCAGCAAGCCCGCCAGCCGCTGGCCCACGTGCTCGCCCTTGACCAGCGGCACGATCCGCAGGCCGAGCTCCTCGCGGTGGCGCAGGAACAGCCGGAACAGCCGCTCGGGCCGGAGCTCCTCGGCCACCGCGGCGATCGGGTAGCCGCGCACGGCGAGCCAGTGACCCGCGAGGTCCCAGTTGCCGATGTGCGGGAGCACGGCGATGCAGCCCCGGCCGGCCTCGAGGGCGCGATCGATGTGCTCGATCCCGTGGGCCTCGGTGCGCCGGAGGACCTCCTCGTCGGGGAGCACGCGGATCCGGAACGTGTCGTACCAGTACCGCGCGTAGAGGTGGAACGCCTCGCGCGTGGCCGATGCGGCGAGCTCGGAGGCCGGGTCCACACCGAGGACCTCGGCCTGGTTGCGCGTGACGGTCTGGCGGACCCCGTGGAGGGTCCGGTGGGCCACCCGGCCGAGCAGCTCGAACGTCCGCCGGCCCACCCCCTCGGGCAGGGTCATGGCCAGCCACTCCCCGGATCGGTAGGTCCAGTAGGCCACGCGCTGCTTGGGCGTCTCGCGGTCGGGTGCCTCGCGCCCGCCGGGCGGGTCGGTCATGCCCGCTCCTCCTTGGCCACCTGGCCGGCCCGGACGGCCGAGGCGAGCAGCGCGAAGGCGGCCAGGACCCAGATCGCCCAGGGGAGCCAGCCCGCGGCCAGCCCCACGCCGACCAGCCCGTAGCGGATCGCGCGGGTCACGGCGCTCTCCTCGACCGCGTACCCGAGCGAGGCGCCCCGGGCCCGGATGTACGCGGACAGGAAGCTCGCGCCGAGCGCGAGCAGCGCGCCGGCGGCGAGCGCCGGCCGGACGGCTCGCGCGGTCCAGGCGATGGACGAGAGGAGCCCGGCGTCGAACAGGCGATCGGCCAGGGAGTCGAGCATCCGCTCGCGGACACGCTCGTCCCCGTGGGAGCGGGAGGCCGCCAGCAGCAGCAGACCGCCCGCGACGAGCGCCGCGAGCCCGCCGGCCCGGGGACGGCCCGCCAGGACCAGCCAGGTGGCCGCGCCCGTGGCGACGACGCCCGCGCCGATCGCGATCACCGGGGTGGCCCTCCCTCCGGTCTGCGTCTGCCAGCCCACCGCCGACACCGGCGGCGAGCCTATCACCGGCATCGGGCCCGCCCGCCGGCCCCGGGAAGCGCCCCGGAAGCGTCCCGGAAGGGGCCTCCACCGGCCGCGATAGAATCGCCGGGTTCCCTCCGAACGCCCGTACCACCACCGAGACCGGGAGACCCGATGAAGACCTACGACGCCGCGAACATCCGCAACGTCCTGCTGGTGGGACACGGCGGTGCCGGCAAGAGCACCCTGCTGGAGGCCATGCTGTTCACGTCCGGGGCCCTCACCCGGATGGGCAAGGTCGAGGACGGCAACACCGTCTCGGACTTCGAGCCGGAGGAGGTGAAGAAGGGCATCAGCGTCTCGCTGGCCATGGCCCCGGTCGAGTGGAACGGCGTCAAGGTCAACGTCCTCGACGCCCCCGGCTACGCGGACTTCGTGGGCGACCTCCGCTCGGCCATCCGGGCGGCCGACGCGGTGCTCGTGGTGGTGTCCGCGGTGGACGGCGTCGAGGTCCAGACCGAGGTGGCGTGGGAGCTCGCGGTCGAGGCCCGGCTCCCCCGGGCCATCCTGATCAACAAGCTCGACCGCGAGCGCGCGTCGTTCGAGCGCACGCTGGAGCAGCTCGTGCGGTCGTTCGGGACGCAGGTGGCCCCGCTGGAGCTGCCCATCGGCGAGGAGCACGAGTTCGAGGGCGTGGCCGACCTGCTGACCCGGCGGGCCTTCCGGTACGGCTCGGGGCCGAGGGCGGCCGAGGGCGAGTGGCCCGACGACATCTCGGGCAAGGCCGACCCCTACCGCGAGAAGCTGATGGAGGCCGTCGCCGAGTCCAGCGACGAGCTGATCGAGACGTACCTCGAGCAGGGCGAGCTCTCCGAGGACGAGATCGTCCACGGCGTGAAGCGCGGGTTCGCGGAGGCCCGGATCGCGCCGGTGCTGTGCGGGGCGGC
>JBHGAT010000278.1:0-3173 GCA_041946645.1 Candidatus Velamenicoccus archaeovorus
GCGCTGAGGTTCAGCGAGCTCGTGCCCATCAGCGTGAACACGAGCCACACGATCAGGATGATGTCCAAGATCCCGGCGATGAAGCCGAAGAAGCTGCCGCTCCCACCCCACATGGAGGCGCTCGGGCAGACCTCGACGAGGCCGGGGATCCCCACGCAGACCCGCTGCCAGGGCAGGAACGAGTCGATCAGCAGCAGGACGGCCGCGGCACCGAGGACCTTCGTGGCCGTCGACATCTTGGACATGTCGAAGCCCGAGCTTTGCGCCATTCCCTCACTCCTTTCGGGGGGGTTCCGGGCCGCGGTCCGCAGCCCTGCGTATTGAACGGCCCTGGTCGGCGCGAGTCAACTACGTGGTGCGTTCGCCCCGGGGGGCCGGGCGGCGGTCGGCAGGCTCGCCGCCGCGGCCAGGATCCCGGCGCCGGCGGCGATCCACGGCGCGAACCAGGCCGGCGACGCGAAGGGCGGATGGAGCCCGGCCAGCACCCCGCCCAGGGCCACGAGCCCACCCAGCCCGGCCAGGGTCAGGCTCCAGGGCCGTTGGGCGCCCCCGGGGAGCCGTCGCCGGAGCCCCCAGAGCAGCAGCCCGACCACCGCGGCCGAGGCCGCGAGCATCGACCACCGGGGGCGGCCCCACGCGCCGAACATGCCGGCCCCTTCCCCGAACCGGCTCCACGGCACCGCCGTCGTGAGGGAGGCCACGGCGAACGCGATGCCGCCGACCAGCTCCCGGGTCCGTGTCCACCACCGCTCGTCCGCCGGAGGCTCGGGCGGCGGCTCGTCGCCGAGGGCCTCGGCCAGGCACTCCTGCCCGAGCACCCGGCCCCGGACGGGGACCGCGCAGGCGAGGCAGAGCCGGCGCCCGCAGCCGTCGCACCGGGCCACCGCCACGAGAGCGGGATGCACGCTGCACCGCTCGGCGCTCCTGGTCGCCCGCTCGTCCGGCACGAACGGGAGCTTAGCGTTCGGCGGCACGGGCACCTTCGAGCAGGCCCAGGCCTCGGAGCTCCTCCCGGAGCTGCATCGGTGAGCGGAAGACGACCGACGGGAACCCCAGCCGCCGAGCGGTCTCCACGTTCGCCGGTCGGTCGTCCACGAAGGCACAGTCACGGGCTCGGAGGTGGAACCGCTCGAGGAAGGCCCGGTAGATCCCGGGCGCCGGCTTGGTCACGCCGACCTCGCCCGACAGCAGGATGCCCTCGAACCAGCCGAGGACCTCGTACCGCATCCGCGCGTGCGGGAAGGTCTCGGTCGACCAGTTCGAGAGCGCGAACAGGCGAACGCCCCGCCGTCGCAGCTCGAGCAGGACCTCCACCGTGCCGGGGATGGGACCGGCGAGCATCTCGTCCCACCGCTCGAGGTAGGCGCGGATCGGCCCGGCCAGCTCGGGGTGCTCGCGCACGAGCCGCTCGACGCCCTCGCGGAAGGGGTGGCCGCGATCGAAGGCGTCGTTCCACGCCGGGGTGCAGACGGTCGAGAGGAACCGCTCCATCTCCGCCGGATCCTCGAACACCTTCCGGTACAGGTGGCGCGGGTCCCAGTCGATCACCACGCCGCCCAGGTCGAACGCGACCGCCGTAGGCACGCTCATCGGTCCCCACGCTAGCGGTCCGCGAGGGCGTCGACCCCCGGCGCGGGATGCGTCCGGTCCCCGACGCGTCCGGCGTTGACGCCCGCCCGACCCGGTCCCTAGCCTTCGGGCGTGGACGCGCGGCTCGCCGTGCTCGCCTCGGGCGAGGGCACGAACCTCCAGGCCCTCCTCGACGACCCGGTGGTGCGACGGTGGCTCGTCCTCGTGGTCTCGGACCGGGGCGAGGCTCGGGCGCTCGTCCGGGCGCGCGATGCGGGCGTCCGGGCCGTGTGGCTCGACCCCGCGGCGCACGCCGACCGGGCTGCGCTCGACCTCGCGCTGCGGGACCTCCTGCGCTCGGAGCGGATCGACGTGGTGGCGCTCGCCGGCTACATGCGGGTCCTCGGCCCCCAGGTCGTCCGGGCGTTCGAGGGCCGGATCCTGAACGTGCACCCGGCGCTCCTGCCGGCCTTCCCCGGCACGGACTCCGTCCGGCGCGCGCTCGACTGGGGCGTCAAGGTCACCGGCGTCACCGTCCACCTGGTGGACGAGGAGGTGGATCACGGCCCGATCGTGTTCCAGGAGGCCGTCCCCGTGCAGCCCGAGGACGACTGGGACGCCCTCGAGGCCCGCATCCACGGCGCCGAGCACCGCCTCCTCCCGGCGGCGATCCGCGCGCTGGTCGAGGGCCGGCTGAAGGTCGAGGGTCGGCACGTGCACGTGCTGGAGGGTGTGTGAACGATCTGCGTCCGGTCCGTCGCGCGCTGCTCACCGTCTACGACAAGGGCGGCCTCGAGGAGCTCGCGCGCGGGCTGGTGGAGCTCGGCGCCTCGCTCGTCTCGTCCGGGGGAACCGCGACCGCGCTGCGGCACGCCGGGCTCCCGGTGACCGCGGTCGAGGAGGTCACCGGGTTCCCCGAGATGCTCGACGGGCGGGTGAAGACGCTGCATCCGCGGATCCATGCGGGGATCCTGGCCGACCGCCGGAAGGCCGAGCACGAGCGGCAGCTGGCCGAGCGGGGGATCGAGCCGTTCGACCTGGTCGTGGTCAACCTCTACCCGTTCCGCGAGACGGTCGCGTCCGGCGCCGGGCCGGAGGACGTGATCGAGGAGATCGACATCGGCGGGCCGGCCATGGTCCGGGCCGCCGCCAAGAACTTCGCCTCGGTCGCGGTGGTGGTCTCGCCGGGACGCTACGGCGAGGTGCTCGAGGAGCTCCGGCGGGAGGGCGGGCTGTCCCTCGAGACGCGCCGGGCCCTGGCGGCCGAGGCCTTCGCCCACACGGCCGCCTACGACGCGGCGGTGGCCGGGTGGTTCGCGAGGGAGCCGGGCCGGCCGGGCAGCGGGCCCCCGCTCCCCGGCTTCGTGGGGCTCGCGCTCCGGAAGGTCGACGATCTCCGGTACGGCGAGAACCCGCATCAGCGGGGGGCCCTGTACGAAGAGCTCGCCGGCCCCGGCGTGCTCGGGGGCGCCGAGGTGGTGGCGGCGGGCAAGGAGATGTCGTTCAACAACTGGCTCGACGTGGACGCAGCGTACGCGCTGGTGGCCGCGCTCGACGGGCCGGCCGCGGTGATCGTGAAGCACAACAACCCGTGCGGCGCGGCG
>JBHGAT010000279.1:0-3172 GCA_041946645.1 Candidatus Velamenicoccus archaeovorus
GCATCCGATAGCGTGACCGGACGTGATCGACTTCCTCGTCGAGAACCCGTTCGTGCTGCTGTTCCTGGTGCTCGGGTCCGGCTACCTGCTCGGCAAGGTGCGGGTGGCCGGGTTCGGTCTGGGGGTCTCGGCCGTGCTGTTCGTCGGGCTCGCCTTCGGGGCGCTGTCGCCCCGGATCGCCCTGCCGGAGCTGATCTACCAGCTCGGCCTGATCCTGTTCGTGTACACGGTCGGCGTCGCGGCGGGACCGGGGTTCCTGGCGACGCTCCGGCGCCGAGCGCTGGGCGCCAACCTCCTCATCGTGGCCGTGCTGGTGAGCGCCGCACTGCTCGCGTTGGGGCTGGGACGGTGGCTGGGCCTGTCGAGACCCCTCACGGCCGGCGTGTACACCGGGGCCACGACCAACACCCCGGCCCTCGCGGCGGTCCTCCAGCATCAGGAGGAAGCGGGCGGCGGGCCGCGGCGGGTCACCGAGCCGGTGCTCGGCTACTCGGTGGCCTATCCCTTCGGCGTGCTCGGCATGGTGGTGGCCATCTGGGCGGCCCGCAGGCGTTGGGAGGAGGCGCAGCGACGTCGGGACGACGACGAGCTGATCGACCTCACGGTCCGGGTCGTCACCCCCCCAAGGGCGGGCCGCACGGTCTCCGAGCTCATGCGTGCGCACGATTGGTCCGTGGTGGTCTCGCGGGTCCGGCGGGGCGACGAGGCGGCCGTGCCCGCAGCCGACTTCGTGCTCAGGCCGGACGACCTGGTCGTGGTGGTGGGTCCGGCCGACGCCGCCCGCCGCGTGGCGTCCGAGCTGGGCGAGCGCTGGCCCGAGGAGCTGCCCCTCGACCGGTCCGAGCTCGACGTGCGACGGATGTTCGTGTCGGCGTCCGAGCCGATCGGCCAGCGGATCGCCGACCTGCGGCTGGCCGAGCGCTTCGGCGCGATCGTCACCCGCGTCCGCCGGGGCGACGTCGATCGGCTGGCCCGACCGGACATGGTGCTCGAGCCGGGCGACCGCGTCCGCGTGGTCGCGCCCCGCGAGCGCATGCCCGAGGTGACCCGCTTCTTCGGCGACTCGTACCGGATCCTGTCCGAGATCGACGTGGCCGCCTTCAGCCTTGGCATCGTGGGCGGACTGCTCCTCGGCCTCGTGCCCGTGCCGCTGCCGGGCGGCAGCACCTTCCGGCTCGGCATGGCCGGCGGCCCCCTGGTTGTCGGGCTCGTCCTCGGTGCGCTGGAGCGGACGGGCCCGATCACCTGGCAGCTCCCGTACAACGCGAACCTCACGCTCCGTCAGGCGGGCGCGGTGCTGTTCCTGGCAGGCGTCGGGATCGCCTCGGGCCACGACTTCGCGACCACGGTGGGCTCCGGCGACGGGCTGCTGATGCTCGGCGCCGGTGCCGCGGTGACCACCCTCGCCGCGCTCCTGGCGATCGGCCTGGGCCGGGTGGTCCTCCACGTCCCCGTGGACGTGCTGTGCGGCATGGTGGCCGGGATGCAGACCCAGCCCGCGGTGCTCGCGTTCGCGGTCGAGCAGGCCGGCGACGACCTGCCGAACACCGGCTACGCGGCCGTCTACCCGGTGGCCACGGTGGCGAAGATCGTGCTCGCGCAGGTCCTGCTGATCACCTGACCCCCGGCATCGGCCCCGCCCGTCACGTCATGCTCGTTCGACACGTCACTACGATGACGCGATCGTCGGGGAGGACATGCCGATCGACGAGCGGGAGTGGCTCGCAGCGCGGTTCGAGGAGCACCGCACGCACCTCCGGGCGGTGGCTTACCGCATGCTCGGCTCGGTGGCCGAGGCCGACGACGCCGTGCAGGAGGCGTGGATCCGGCTGAGCCGCTCGGACCCATCCGGCGTCGAGAACCTGGGCGGGTGGCTGACGACCGTCGTGGGCCGGGTGTGCCTCGACATGCTGCGCTCCCGGGCCTCCCGCCGCGAGGAGCCGATCGACGAGCGCGTGCCCGAGCCCGCCGCGGACACCGGGGAAGGGATCGATCCCGAGCGCGAGGCCTTGCTCGGCGACTCGGTCGGCTTGGCGCTGGCCGTGGTGCTCGACACCCTGACCCCGGCGGAGCGGGTGGCGTTCGTCCTGCACGACCTGTTCGACGTGCCGTTCGACCGGATCGCCAGGGTCGTGGGGCGCTCGCCCACCGCGGCCCGGCAGCTGGCCAGCCGGGGACGCCGGCGCGTGCGCGGCGCCTCCGCGCCCCGGGCCGACACGGCCCCGCAGCGGCGGGTGGTCGAGGCCTTCCTGGTCGCCTCGCGCCGGGGTGACCTGGCCGCGCTGATCGCGTTGCTCGACCCCGGCGTGGAGCTCCGGGCCGACGCCGCCGCCGTCGCCATGGGGGCTCGGGCGGAGGTCCGCGGGGCCGCCGAGGTGGCGGAGACCTTCTCCGGCCGAGCCCGGGCCGCCCGGCTCGCGCTCGTGGACGGCGTCCCCGGGCTCGTCTGGTCACGCGGCGGGCGGCCACGGGTGGTGTTCCGCTTCACCGTGCGCGACGGGCGGATCGTCGCCATGGAGATGGTGGCCGCAGCCGAGCGCCTGGAGCGGATCCACCTGGCCGCGCTGGGCTGATCTGGCCGCACGGCTCAGGAGCAGGGCCAGGGCCACGCCGGCGGCGAACGCTCGCTCCAGCGGGTCGCCCGCGGCGTCCGGGGATGATCCGTCGCGCGGATCCGGCGTCACAGGCCCTCCCGGAACCCCCGGCGCCAGCTCGGGTACCGGAGCGTCCAGCCGAGCTCGCGCTTGGCCTTGTCGTTGGCGACACCGCGGATCTCGGTCATCAGCGTGACGCCGAGCTCGCCCACCAGCAGCCGGGCCAGCCAGACCGGCACGCGCCGCGGCTTGGGTGCGCCGATCGCCCCGGCCAGCACCGGCAGCCACTCCCGCACCGGCGCCGGCTCGTCATCGGCGATGTTGTAGACGCCCGGCGCTCCCCGCTCGACGGCGAGCGCCGTCGCCATGGCCACGTCGTCCAGGTGCGCGAACGACCACACGCCGCCGCCCGGGCCGACGATCGGGAACCGGCGCCTGTTCACCAGCTCGACGATCGACCCATCGACCGCGATCGACGAGCCCGGACCGTAGAACCACCCGTACCGCAGGACCAGCCCCTCCAGCCCCGATCCGGTGACCGCCCGCTCGAGGTGGCCGAGGGCCTCGACCGTACGCCG
>JBHGAT010000028.1:0-12048 GCA_041946645.1 Candidatus Velamenicoccus archaeovorus
CCGCCGATGCCTCCGTTCGGGTCCTGGATGGGCACCTGCGCGATCCGCTTCACCACGTCGAGCCCCTTCACCACGCGGCCGAAGATCGTGTAGTTGGCGTTGGAGTCGAGGTCGTGACCCTTGTCGCCGTAGACGACGAAGAACTGGCTGCCCCCGGTGTCGGGTCCGGCGTTGGCCATCGCCACCACGCCCGGACCGTAGCGCTCCTTCCCGCCGAGCTCGTCGTTGATCGAGTAGCCGGGCCCGCCGCTGCCGGTCCCGGTGGGGTCGCCGCCCTGGACGATGTCGAGGCCCGTGTCGATCCGGTGGATCCTGGTGCCGTCGAAGTACCCCTTGTCGGCCAGGAACACGAAGCTGTTCACGGTCACCGGGGCCTCCTCCACCAGCAGGCGCACCTCGAACGTGCCGCACGACGTGGTGATCGTCGCCGTGTAGGTCTTGGCGGGATCGACCGTCATCGGCGGTGGGCCGGCGAACTGGGGCTTGGGCCTGGTCGCCGCCTTCGGCGCCTCGGCCCCGCAGGCCACGACCCTGGGACCGGGTGAGGGCTCCACGGTGCCGGTCTTGGTGCCGGGGGAGGCCGTGGGGCTCGGCGTGGGCGTCGTGGAGGCCGTGGTCTCGGAGCCTCCGTTCAGGAGGAACGCCCAGCCCGCGATGACCAGGCCGGCCACCGCCACGGCGAGGGCCACACCGATCGTGACGGCTCGCCGGCGTTGCTGGTGGCGCCGTTCCTCGTAGCGGCGCTGCGCGAGCCGGGCGAGCTGCCGGTTGCGGGTTCGCTTGGACACGGCGTGGAAGGTTATCGCGCGCCGGACGGCTCCGACGGCCCGAGGGCGGCACGCCCCCCGCGCCGCCCGGAGAGCCGCTTACCCAGGGGCCGACCTGGGCCAGACGCCCTCGAGCATCTCCAGGGCCAGGCCGTCCAGGATGTCGGTCTCGGACACCAGGGCCCCGTCGAACCCGAACCGGCGCATCACCTCGACCAGGATGACCACGCCGGCGACGATCACGTCGCCCCGGCCCGGCGCCATCACGGGGATCGCGGCTCGCTCGGCGTTGGTCATCCGGCGGAGCTCCTCGAGCACGCGCTCGGCCTCGGCCAGCGAGAGCCACGAGCGATGGATCGCCTCGGGGTCGTAGAAGCCCAGGCCCAGCGCGATGGCCTGGACGGTGTTCGCGGTCCCGGCGACCGCGACCACGGTCCGGGCGGTGCGGACCGGGACCACCGCTTCCGCCTCGTCCAGCACCTCGCGGACCAGCGCCCGGCAGGCGTCAAGGTCCTCGGGCGAGGGTGGGTCGCTGCGGATCAGCCGCTCGGTGAGGCGGACGCTGCCGATGGGCGTGGAGACGGCGGCATCGGGACGATCCGAGCCCACGACGAGCTCGGTGGAGCCGCCCCCGATGTCCAGGACGAAGAACGGAGCCGGCGCGTCCAGGCCTCGCGTGGCGCCGAGGAAGGAGCGCTCGGCCTCCTCCCGGCCCGACAGGACCTCGAGCTCCGAGCCCGCGTGCCTGCGGACCGCCCCCTCGAGCTCCGACCGGTTGGACGCCTCCCGGACGGCCTGGGTGGCGGCCACCCGGATGGGATCCGCGTGCAGCGCCCGGGCCCGCCGGCAGTACCACCCCAGCACGTCGACCGTGCGCCGCAGGGCCTCCGGGTCGATCGTCCCGGTCCGGTCCACCCCCGAGCCGATCCGCGTGATCAGCATGTCGCGGGCCGCGACGTCGAGCCCGTCGCGCCCGCTGGCCACGATCAGCCGGATCGAGTTGGTGCCGAGGTCGATCGCGGCCACCCGGCCCGAGGGCTCGTCCGGGTGCACGGGCTCGACGCGTTCGGCCACCCACGCGCCGACCGGGTCCTCCCCGCCGGCCAGGTGGTGAGCGTAGTGCGCGTGCAGGCACTTGATGCCGGCCCGGGTGCCGCCCACACCGCCGAACGCGAGCGCCTCGGGGTGGTTGCGAGCGCGTTCCCGCGCGTAGCCCTCGTGCGCCGCGGTCAGCGCGACGGCGAAGGCCGGGTCGCCGTCGACCCGGTCGTTCAGTCGCCCGATCCAGCCCTCCGACTCCAGGCGCGAGACCGTCCGGACGGCCTCCGGGCAGGTCAGCCAGAACAGCGTGGGGAACGGCCGTCCCCGGGGATCGAACGGGCGGTTGCGGATCACCAGCGGGTGGCCGCCGGGGCAGCGTGCGACCACGGTGAACGGCGTGACCGGATCGCGGCCGAGCTGTTCGCGGACGGCGTGGAGGTCGCTGCCGAGGAGCTCGCTCACCCGGCGAGGCTACTTGCGCTTGTGCTCGACCGACCGCTTGAAGTCGACCTGCCGCTCCTCGCTCTGCCGCATGAACCTCTTGAGCATCGACTCGAACCCGGGGTCGGCGCCGCGGCGGGGCCGGGGTGGAGCCGGGTCCTGGAGGGCCTTGATCGACAGGTCGATCTTGCCGTCCTCCTTGATGGCGATGACCTTCGCCTGGACGACGTCGCTCTCGCGGAGGTGGTCGTGAACGTCCTTGACGTAGTTCCGGTCGATCTCGGAGATGTGCACGAGTCCGACCTTGCCGCCTTCGAGCGTGAGGAACGCTCCGTAGGGCGTGATGCGCGACACGGTCCCCTCGACGACCGCGCCGACCTCGAGATCTGCGATGAGAACCCCTTTCGCACCGGGTGAGCAGGCCCGTTGCCCGCTCGGGCACCCGTCAGACGGCCACTATCCCAAGGCCGGCACGCGCACGTCAATAGCGGGACCCGGGACGGCGGTCCCGGGTCCCGCACTCCACCTCGATGGGCGCGACCTCAGTGCCCCATCACCGGCACCAGCCGGGCCTGCAGCCCCGGACCTGGGCGGCCGGCGGCGCCAAGGGCGCCGGGCACCGGCGGCGGCAGCGGATCGCACTCGAGGTCCGGACCCGCCCCGGACTGGCGGGGCGGCAGCGTCCCGTCGGCCAGGTAGTCGGCGATCGCGCCGTCGACGCACTCGTTGCCGAACAACGACCCCGCGTGCGTGGTCCCGCCGGGCTCGGCCAGCAGCACCGAGTTGAGGAACACGCTGCGGACGTACAGGCTGCCCGTGAACGGCGTGGCCGCATCCAGCGTCTCGTCGATCAGCAGCACCGGTGTGGCGTCGCCGGTCACCGTCACCGGCGTCCCCGCCGGCACGGACCAGAACACGCAGGGGGCGTTGAACCAGGCGTTCCCCCACGTGAAGAAGGGCGCCTGCTCGTCGACGGCCGCGTTGTCGTCCAGGAACGTCTGCACGTCGGTCGGCCACGGAGCATCCGTGCACTCGGTGGCCAGGTACATCGCGAACCCGTTGTCGTTGCCGGGGCCGTCGAAGGAGCGGTAGGCGTTGATCAGCCTCTTCACCGCGTCGTGGTGGACGTAGTCCGAGAAGACGCCGCCCAGGTACGTCCAGAGGAACTGGTAGTAGCCGGCGAACAGGAAGATGTCGTCCCACTCCGAGGGCCCCACGATGCCGCCGGCCGGGTGCCGCTTCAGCGCGGCCCACACGTCGTAGTACCGCCGCTCCACGGCGTTGCCCGTCCTCCCCAGGTGGTAGACGTTCCGGTACTGGGCCACCCAGTCGAACCAGATCTCGATGTTGGTCTGGAAGGCGATGTCCTGGTCGAAGTTGGCCTGGTACCAGACCGCCCTCGGGTCGACGTTGCTGTCGAACACGGCCCGGCGCAGCTTGCCGGGGAACAGCGTGGCGTAGACCTGGCCCAGGTACGTCCCGTACGAGAACCCGTAGTAGTTGATCTGGTCAGCGCCGAGCGCCTGCCGGATGCCGTCCATGTCCCGAGCGGCGTCGATCGTCGTCAGGTGGGGCAGCAGCTCGGCACCGTTCGCCGCGCAGGCGTCCGCGTACCTCTCCGAGCGGCTCAGCCACGTGTCGAGGATCGTCTGCGACGTGGGCGGGTAGGGCGGACGGTCACCGTGGAAGTACTTCGGGATGCACGACAGCGACGGCACGCTCGAGCCCACACCGCGCGGGTCGAACCCGATCCAGTCGTAGGCGTCGCCGGCGCCGTTCGGGACGTACTGGCCGAGCGTCACGAGTCCGAGCCCGGAGCCGCCGGGACCACCGGGGTTGACCAGCATGACGCCCTGGTACTGATCGTCGGGCACCGTGTGCTTGATCCGCGACAGGGCCAGCTGGATCTGCGTGCCGGTCGGGTCCGCGTGGTCGAGCGGCACGTCGAGCATCGCGCAGCGCGCGTGCGCCTGGCGGAGCGACGGATCGTCGCACCGTCCCCAGGCGATGGTGCCGACCGAGGCGACGGTGGCCGAGCCTGAGCGGCCGGTCGTCGCCGGGGACGCCGACGCCACGGCCTGGAAGCCGAGGGCGATCAGCGCGACGGTCGCGAGCACCGCGACGGGTCTCCTCATGTCCCCTCCCCTCTCGTCGGCACAGTCTGGCCGCTGCTCGGAGCACCGGTCAAGGCAAGCACGCGGTCAGGCCGGGAGCTCGCCGAGCCGGCCGTCCGCCATCGTCAGCACCCGGTCCAGGAACCCGATCAGGTCCTCGTCGTGGGTGGCCATCAGGCAGGCCGTGCCGCCCCCGGCCTCCCTGCGGATGGCCTCGAAGATGCGCTCGGTCCAGCCGCGGTCCTGGTGGCCGGTGGGCTCGTCGGCGAGCACCACGAGCGGCGACAGGACGAGGGCGCGCGCCAGCGCCGCCCGCTGCTGCTCGCCCACCGAGGTCTCCTTGGGGTAGCGGTGCTGGAGCGCCTCCAGCCCGAACGCCTCGATCAGGCCGTCCACGAACGCGCGCCGCTCGGAGCGCGTGCCGGTCAGGCGCGCCGGGTACTCGACGTTCTCGCGGATCGTGAGCTCCTCGATCAGGCCGAGCCGCTGCGGCAGCACCGCCACCTCGCTCCAGGAGGGGATCCGCCCCAGCTCCCGGCCGTCCAGCGCGATCCGCCCGTCGTCCGGCCGCTCCCACCCGGCCACGACGTTGAGCAGGGTCGTCTTGCCCGAGCCCGAGCGACCCACCAGGCCGACCAGCTCGCCCCGGCGGACCTCGAGGTCCGCCCCGGCCACCGCGTGCACCTGCTCGTCGCCGCGGCGGTAGGTCTTGCGCAGCGAACGGACCTCGAGCACCGGGCCGGCGGCGAACCAGCCCTCGTCCTCGTCGCGATCCGATCGCACGGCCCCGGTCGGGGACCGGTGGGGACGCCGGACCACATCCCCGTGCTCGAGCGCCACCACGGCGTCGGCCGCGCGCATCACGTCGCGGTCGTGGGTGGCCAGCACGAAGCTCACGCCGCGCCCCACCAGCGTCCGGATCAGCCGCAGGACGTCGGCGGCGGAGCCCGAGTCGAGCTCGGCCGTGGGCTCGTCGGCCACCACGAGCCGCGCCCCGGCCACGAGCACCTGCGCGAACGCCGCGCGCTGCTGCTCCCCGCCCGAGAGCTCCTCGGGCCGGTGCTCGGCGCGGTGGCCGATCTCGAGGAGGTCGAGGACCTCGGCCGGCTCCATCCCGGCCTGGCGGTGGTGGGCGGCCATCGCCAGGTGCTCACCGACCGTGAGGTGCGAGAAGAAGTTGTCCGAAGCCCGTTGGAACACGTAGCCGACGGTGGTCCGGCGCAGCCGACGCAGCCGGCGGGCCGAGGCCCGGTGGACGGCCACGCCGGCCACCTCGATCGTGCCGGCGTCGGGCCGGTCGAGCCCCGCCAGCAGGCGGAGCAGCGACGACTTCCCGCTCCCCGACGGGCCGACCACCGTCGTGAGCGCCCCGGAGGGGAACCGGGCGTCGATCCCCTTCAGCGCCCGGACCTCGCTCCGCGACGTCCGGTAGGTCTTGACCACGCCGACGCAGGACGCGATCGGTCGCTCACTCGGCAAGCCGCATCACCTCCCCCAGGTCGATCCGCCGGGCCCACGCGTTCGTGATCCACCCGCCCACCCACGCCGCGAGCAGCACCCCCACACCGGCGAGCGCCGTCACGACCACCGGCGAGACGAACAGCGGTCCCGGCGGGATCACCGGGAGCGGGTCGAGCAGCGGCACCACCAGCGCAGAGATCCCCATCGCGAGCAGCGCGCCGATCACGAAGGAGGACCCGAGCATCGACGCGAGCTCCGAGACCAGCGCCCGCCGATGCGCGACGTGCGACATCCCCATCCGCAGCGACAGGCCGTACGAGACCACCTGCGACCGCTCGCGCGCCTGGAGGTACATCAGCATCCCGGCGAGCACCAGGAGCGCCGCCGCCAGCCCGAGCACGTTCAGGACCACGAAGGTGTCGATCACCGCCGTGATGTACGGGATGTCCTCGACCTCCTCGGCGCTCAGGATCAGCCCGATGGGGAAGCCCAGGGTCGACAGCGCGTCCTCGACCGCGCCGGGCTCGCCCCGGACCCACAGCTCGGTGCTGGCCTGCGCCACGTCGAGGGGGTTGAAGGTCCCCTCGAAGGCCCCCAGGAACCGGCGCTCGGCCACCACCACGAGCGGCCGGAGCGACACCATGCCGGGGAACGCCGACGCGGTCTCGACGACCCGGACCGGCATCACCTGCTGATCGATCTCGATCGCGTCCACGCCACCGGAGCCGGTCCCGGCCAGGACCACGGGCAGCGCGCCGCCGGCGGCGGCGGCGCCGAGCTCGTGCACCACGTCGCGGAGGGGACGGGCCGCGAACGTGCCGTTCCAGTAGGCGGCCTCCGGCAGCGTGGCCGGGTCGACGGCCAGCAGATCGAAGGACCGTCCGTCGGACAGCGTTCCCGCGGAGGGGAGCCGGACCACCCGCGTCATGGGGAACGGGAACTCGCTCGGCACCACGTTGCCGTAGTCGATCCGGGCCTGCACGTCGCTCCCGACGAACACCCGGGCCTTCGCGGCGACCGTGGAGCGCAGCGACCGCACCATCGCCTGCGACTGCACGAAGACCCCGAGCGCGAGCGCCGATGCGGCCACCAGGGCCATCACCAGACGCGAGCCTCCTGCGATCCGGCGCACGGCCAGGTAGGCCGGCGACGGGAACCGGTCGCTCCGCGCTCGCGCGGCCCTCGCGGCGACCTGGAACAGGCGCGCCGCGAGCAGCCCGACCCCGCTCAGGAGCAGCAGCGGGAACACGATCAGGAGCAGGCTCGGGCGCTGCACGCCGAGGGCGTCGTCCGTGGTGAGCGCGCCCCCCGCGTCCAGCCGCCGCCACGCCAGGTAGGCCAGGACCAGCAGGCCGATCTCCCACGGCACCTCGGCGAGCAGGGCGAGCCGGGCCCGGTGGTGCTCGGACTCGCGGAGGTACCGGACCGCCGCGACGGCTCCGAGCAGGATCACCGAGGTCGCGACCGCTCCGGCCACCGCGAGGAGGGCCGCAGACATCGCTCCCGAGGCGATCGGCCCGGAGGGGCCCAACGTGCGCAGCGACAGCAGGGTGAGCGCCAACCCGGCCGCCCCGCCGACGGTGCACGGGATCAGCGACTCGAGCGCCGTCCGAGCGGCCACGGCGGTCGGTCCGGTACCGCGCGTCAGGAGCAGAGCGATCTCGGACCGCCGGGCCCCCAGGGCGAAGGCCCCCGCCGCCCCCACGACCACCAGCGCCACCGCGAGCCCGGCCGTCTGCACGAGCCGCCCGGGTCCGGAGATCACCTCGAGCCTGCGATCGACATCGGTCACCACGCCGGAGAGGTTCGTGATGAACCGCACGTTGCGGAGCCCCCCGAGGGCGAACGAGTAGCAGCAGTGGAACAGCCGCCCGAGCGGCGTGCCCAGGTTCGAGATCCGGCCGGAGAGGGCGCGCTCGTAGTTCCCCAGGCTCCGCGCCCGGTCGAGCGTGAGCTCGATCCCCGGCTCGAGGGGGGCCTGCCAGCTGAACTTCGCCGTGGGGATCCCCAGGGTCTGCGACAGCGAGAGGAGCTGGCCGGGGTCCACGAAGATCGGCTGCGGGAGCGGCGGGGCGTCGGGGTCCCGCTGGATCAGATCGGTGTCCCAGGCGAGCCAGTACCCGGACAGCGGTCGGGCGTACAGGTCGCGGTAGACCCCGTCCACCACCACCGACGCCGGCGGACCGGAGCCGAACGTCAGGCTCACGCGATCGCCGGGACCGACGTGGAGGGCGTCGGCGATCAGCTCGGGGAGCCAGGCGCCGGACCCGTCGGTGCCCGAGACGATCCGGACGTGCTCCAGCACGTCGGTGGAGGCGAAGAGCCGCGCCGGCCGCGTTCCCGCCGCGCCGTCTCCGGCCGAGATCGCGACGGCGGGCGACATCACCCCCGTGACGACCGGTCCGAGCTCGGGACGGCGGCCGGCCAGACGGGCGAACACGTCCCCCATGCGCTCGGGCGCCGGGCGTGGTCCGCCCGGGGACGGCAGCGTCCAGGCGAACGACACGTTGTCCGACTGGAGCAGCATGCCGGCGCCGTACCGCGTGATGCTCGGCTTCGCGATGCCGGCGTTCACGAGGTCGCTGGCCGTGGCCGAGAGGAACAGCGGGTACGACGCCGCGGCCGCGGCCAGCAGCAACGCGCCGACGGCGAGGGCAGCGGCCAGCCCGGGGAAACGGAGCATCGCGAGCGGCGCCTTCCGCCACAGCGGATCCCCACGACCGCGCCTCACGGAGGCTCCCCTCTCCCCTCGCCCACGTCCCTCGGTCCCCGGCGACCCGGCCGGACGGACCCTCTACCTATCGGTACGTGAACGCTACGCCACGCGGCGTGCCGTGGTGCGGCGGAACCGGGACGAGCGGGGGGGCTGCCCCCCGCCGAGCGTCCGATCGAGCTCCCGCCGGACCTGCGCGTCGAGGTCGAGGGCGGTCTCGGCGACCCGGTCGAGCTCCTCCCACGACACGAACCGGATCGGTCGCAGCGCCGGGACGGGAGCGGTCGAGGATGGCCGGGGGGATCTCACGGCGCCCGACGGCGGCCCGAGCGGGGCGGGTGGTCCGGCCCAGGCCTCGTAGGCGGCCTGCACGCAGCGCCGGACCGACTCCTCGAGCTCGTCCACCGGCTCCCCTCCGGGTGTGTGCGTCCATCGTGCCACGGGCAGGCGCGAACGTGGAGCCCTCGCGGCGGGCGGGCTCAGCAGTCGGACGCGCTCGGTGTGGTGACGAAGGCGGTCTCGCCCGGCTCGACCATGCCCAAGCACTCGCGGGCCAGGCGCTCCAGCTCGGTGGGGTCGTGCAGGCGGGAGATCTGCCGCTCCAGCCGGGCGTTCGCGTCCTCGAGCACCTGGGTCTGCCGCTCGAGCTGCGCGATCTGGGCCCGCTGGGCCAGGTAGGCGCGGGCCGGTCCCAGGCTGAGCAGGATCAGCAGCGAGAGCGCGCCGATCAGGAACGCGGCCCGACCGGTGAGCCGGATCTGCGAGGCCCCGGCGGCCTCCGTCCGGACCGTCACCGGGCGCTCCTGCGGATCGCCGAACCGCCCGCGTACCGCGCCGTGTCGCCCAGCGCCTCCTCGATCCGGAGCAGGCGGTTGTACTTGGCCACCCGCTCGGTGCGGGCCGGCGCCCCGGTCTTGATCTGCCCGGCGCCGAGCCCCACCGCGAGGTCGGCGATCGTGGTGTCCTCGGTCTCGCCGGAGCGGTGCGAGACGACCCGCCCGTAGCGCTCCTCCGCCGCACGGCGCATCACGTCGATCGTCTCCGTGAGCGTGCCGATCTGGTTGAGCTTGATGAGGATCGCGTTGGCCACGCCCTCGCGCAGCCCGCGCCCCAACCGCTCGGGGTTGGTCACGAACAGGTCGTCGCCGACCAGCTGGACGCGGCCGCCGAGCTCGTCGGTGAGCCGCGTCCACCCGTCCCAGTCGTCCTGGGCCAGGCCGTCCTCGATCGAGACGATCGGGTACGTGTCGACCAGGTCCCGGTAGAACGCCACCATCTCCTCGGAGGAGCGATCCCGGCCCTCGACGTGGTACGCGCCGTCGCGGACGATCTCCGACGACGCGGGATCCATCGCCAGCGCGATCTCCTCGCCCGGCTCGAGCCCCGCCTTCGCGATCGCCTCGACCATCACCGACAGGGCCTCCGCGGCCGTGCCGATCTGCGGCGCGAACCCGCCCTCGTCGCCCACGCCCGTGGCCAGTCCGCGCTCCTTCAGGATGGCCTTGAGCGCCTGGTAGGTCTCGGCGCACCAGCGGAGCCCCTCCGAGAACGAGGCCGCGCCCACCGGCATCAACATGAACTCCTGGAGCTCGAGCTCGTTGTCCGCGTGCACGCCGCCGTTGATCACGTTCATCATCGGCGTGGGGAGCAGGTGCGCCGCCGGCCCGCCCAGGTACCGGTACAGGGGCAGCTCGAGGCTGTCGGCCGCGGCGTGCGCCACCGCCAGGGAGACCCCGAGGATCGCGTTGGCGCCGAGCTTGGACTTGTCCGCGGTGCCGTCGAGGTCGAGCAGCGCGGCGTCGAGCGCGCGCTGGTCGAGCCCCTCCATCCCGACCACCGCCGGCGCGATCGTCGTGATCACGTTGTCGACCGCGCGGAGCACGCCCTTGCCCCCGAACCGCGACGGATCGCCGTCGCGCAGCTCCAGGGCCTCGTGCTCCCCCGTAGAGGCGCCGGAGGGCACCGCCGCCCGGCCGAAGGAACCGTCCTCGAGCAGGACGTCGACCTCGACGGTGGGGTTGCCGCGCGAGTCGAGGATCTGGCGCGCCGTGAGGGAAGCGATCGCAGGCATCGGGACCCCGATCGTACAACCCCCGGTGGAGCGGAGGCGGGAGGTCCGGGCGGGATCAGCCCTCGGGCTCGGAGGTGTCCGGGAGCACGACCGTGCCGCCGGTCTCCGGCAGGATCACGACGCGGTGCCGGCCCGCGGCCTTGGCCTCGTACAGCGCCGAGTCGGCCCGGGCCACGAGCCGCTCCACGGGTTCGCGGAAGTCCCATTCGGCCACGCCGATCGAGCAGCGGGCCTCGGGCACCGAGTCCCGGAGCCGCTGGGCGATCGTCGCGGCCATGTCGAGCGGGCAGCCCGGCAGGAGGATGCCGAACTCGTCGCCCCCGATCCGGGCCAGGATGTCGCTCGCGCGGAGCTGGCCCTGCCAGGTCGAGGCGACCTCCTTCAGCAGCCGGTCGCCGGCCTGATGCCCGTTCGCATCGTTGAAGCCCTTGAAGTCGTCGAGGTCGAGCAGCGCGACCGCCACCGGCCGGCCGTCGCGCGTGGCCCGGACAAGGGCCCCGGCGAGCTCCTCGTCCCAGGCCCGGCGGTTGGCGGCCCCGGTGAGCGGGTCGGTGCCGGCCAGCACCTGGAGCCGTGTGGTCTGGTGCCGCAGCCCCTCGAAGAACCGGTACACGAACACGGCGATGCCGCTCCCGGCCGCGATCAGCGTGAGCAGGCGGATCCATTCCCGCGACGTCCCCTGCTCCACCACCACCGGCACGCCGAGCACGACCGCGGCGCCGGCCACGACCACCACGAGCTCGCGGGGCCGCCCGAAGACGGCCACCCAGAAGACCGGGAGCAGGGCGAGCTGCGCGTAGGAGGAGTGGAGCCCCCCCGTCGCGCCCTGGACGAGGTAGATCACGCCGAGGTACGCGAGCGGCACGAGCACGTGGAAGGCCGCCGGGATCTTGGTCCACGGCACGACCAGGATGGCCACGACGGCGACCGCGGTCAGCGTGGCCGCCCGGAGGACCACGCCGGGGTCCACCCCCTGCGTGTCGCGCATCGCGAGGGACAGGAACCCCAGGAGCACCGCACCGACCAGGCTGCCGACCTGCCGGAACAACGCCTCTCGCGCCAGCGGGTCGGTTCGCCCTCGGAAGGATCGAGGCTCTACGTGCACCGTGGTCATCCGGTCCCCTCGCTAGTCACGGTCGCCCAGGTGCGACCGCTCACACGAGTTATCGGTCCATCGGGCGCGAAAGCCTGAGCGCTCGGGCGACGGATTTCGCGGCGCCTCGCGCGACCGACCCCGCCGTTCCCCCATCCGGGGGACGTCGAGCGTCAGCGCGCGCTGCGGAACAGCTGGCGGATCTCGGCCTCGGACATCGCGTCGAGGTCCAGGCCTCGCTCGCGGACGATCACCGTGAAGCGCTCGTAGCGGCCGGCGAAGCCTCGGATCGTGCGGCGGAGCGCGCTCTCCGCGTCGACGCCGAGCGTGCGGGCGACGGCGACCGT
>JBHGAT010000280.1:0-3126 GCA_041946645.1 Candidatus Velamenicoccus archaeovorus
GCGGTTTGCGCGCTCCCGCGGGAGGGAACCTTCCTTCGCGATGTCCACGACGAAGGATCGGGCCCGGGCGGGTCCGGCCACGGCCCTGCCCACCGATCCCGAGCCGCCCAGCTTCCGCCAGCTGCGCCGGGCCCGGGCCGGCCGCCGCCTCACCGTGGGGGTGCTGACGCTGTTCGTGCTGGCCGGGCTGGCCGGGGTCTTCGGGTACCGGACCGGCGAGGCCGTGGCGTCGGGGGGAGGGTACGAGCTGCGCTTGAGCTACCCGCGGGTATCCCGCCCCGGCCTGCCGATCCAGTGGATCCTCCACGTGCACCGCGACGGCGGCCTGCCCCCCAAGCTCACGCTGGCGACGTCGGTCGGCTACCTCGAGCTGCTCGACGTGAACGACCTCCAGCCGCAGCCCGATGCCTCGGCGACCACGGGAACGAGCGCGGTGTGGACCTTCGCCACGACCGGCGGTGAGGACATGACGATCGCCCTCGACGCCATCGTGTCCCCGAGCGCCCACCGCGGCGCGAGCGCCGTCACCGCGGTGCTCGAGGGTGGACAGCCGGTCGTCCGGCTCCGCTACGGGACCACGGTGATGCCCTGATGGAGATCGTGATCCGCGCCGCCGTGATGTGGATCTTCGTCCTGATCGTGCTGCGGGCGATGGGGCGCAAGGAGCTCTCGCAGCTCAGCCCGTTCGAGCTCGTGCTGCTCGTGGTGATCGGCGACCTCATCCAGCAGGGGGTCACCGAGCAGGACTACTCGGTGACCGCCGCGATGCTCGCGGTCTCGACGTTGGCGCTCCTCACGCTCGCGTTCTCCTACATCAGCTACCGGTGGTCGTCGGCATCGCGCTTCGCCGAGGGGGTCTCCGTGGTCCTGATCCGCGACGGTCGGGTCCAGCACAAGGCCCTCGAGGTCGAGCGGCTCACCCTCGACGAGCTGAAGGACGCCGCGCGGGAGCAGGGCATCGCCGACCTCCGCGAGATCCGCCTGGGCATCCTCGAGGCGGACGGGGAGTTCTCGTTCCTCCGCTCGGTCGGGCCCACCGAGACGCAGCAGCGCTCGGGCGAGACGCAGGTCGAGTAGGCCTCAGCGATCCCCCGGGACCGGCGCAGGCATCGCGGCCACGCGCGGCCGGACCGCCGAGGCCGCCGGGACGGCCGGGACGGGGGCGTCGGGTCCCCCCTCGAGCAGCTCCCGTGCGGCCGTCAGGACGGCCTCGGGTTCCACCCGGCGGAGGCAGTCGTGGTGCCCCGCGGGACACGCGCTGGCGTAGCACCAGCGGCACGGGACGTCGTGGAACAGGACCCGGCTCGGCACCCGCCACGGGGTGTGCTGGGGGTTGGTGAGGGCGTACGGCACCGCCACCGGCGTCCCCACGGCCGCGGCCACGTGCACCGGTCCGGTGTTGTTCGAGACGAGCAGCGCGGCCGCCCGGAGGAGCGCCGCGAGCTCGGCCACGGACGAGCGCCCCATCCACGGCCGGACCCCGGGACCCGCCGCGAGCGCGACGCCCTCGGCCAGGGCCCGTTCCTCCTCGGTCCCGGTGACGAGGACCGGGAGCCCGAGCCCGGCCAGGCCGGCCGCGACGGCGGCGAAGCGCTCGGCCGGGTACCGCCGGGAGGGCGCCGACGCGCCCGGATGCACCACCACGAACGGGCCCTCCATGCCGAGCGCGCGCAGCCGCCGGCCCACCGCGCGGCGCGCCGGCGGCGGGATCGCCAGCGACAGCCGCTCGTCGGCGGTGACCGCGCCCACCGAGGCCACCAGGTCGAGCTGCCGGCGGACCTCGTGCCGCACCAGGCGATCCGGCTCGGGCTCGGGGACGTGGTCCGTGAGCAGGTGGTAGGGCTGCTCGCGGCAGTGGGCCAGGCGGAGCGGGATGCCGGCGAGGTGACACAGCAGCGCGGCCGGCAGCGGGCTCTGGCTGTACGCCGTGAAGATCGCCGCCGCGTCGAACCGTTCCGCCCGCAGCCGCCCGATCATCGCCCGGTCCGGCCCGGGGCCGCGGCCCCCGGGCGTGGCCTTCATCCACGGCGCCTCGTGGACGATCACGTCGTCGACCTCCGGGACGAGCTCGGCCACCCGGGCGCCGGCCGGCGACGTGAGCAGCGTGACGTGCCGCCCCGGCGCCGACGTCCGGAGCGCCCGGATCGCCGGCGTGGTCATCAGCACGTCGCCCATCGCGTCCAGGCGGACGCAGAGGATCCGCCGGGCCCGTCGCCAGGCGTCGCCGATCACGGCGCCCCGGATCGCTCGACCGACCGGATCCGGTGGATGATCCCGGTCGTCGACCGGTCGTCCACGTAAGGGAGGATCTGCACGGCCCCCCCGAAGGCCTCGACCAGCGGGGCCTCGGGCAGCATCTCGCGGGTGTAGTCCCCGCCCTTGACGAACACGTCCGGCCGCACGCGGCGGATCAGCTCCGCGGGGGTGGGCTCGTCGAACGCGACGACGTGGTCCACGCAGGACAGGGCCGCGAGCACCTCGATCCGGTCCTCGAGCGGCGTGACGGGCCGGCCCGGACCCTTGAGCTCACGCACGCTCCGGTCGCTGTTCACGCCGAGGACCAGCACGTCGCCGAGGGCCTTGGCCCGCGTCAGGTACGTGACGTGCCCGCGATGCAGCAGGTCGAAGCACCCGTTGGTGAACACGATCCGCCGTCCCTGGCGCCGCGCGAACGCCAGCCGCGCCGCCAGCTCGGGGGGCCGCAGGACCTTGCCGGCGGCACCCGACAGGCAGGTGCGGAGCTCGTCCCCCGTGCACACCGCCGTCCCGTCCTTGCCCATGACCACGCCGGCCGCGGCCGAGGCCAGCTCGCTCGCGCCCGGCGTGCCGGCGCCCGCCGCGAGGGCCAGGCTCATCGCCGCGAGGAACGTATCCCCGGCGCCCGCGGCCCGGGCCTGCCCCAGGGGTCGGGCGTAGGTCCGGTAGGGCGCGCGGTGGCGCTCGATCACCACCGCGCCCTCGGCGTCGAGGGTGACGGCGGCGATCCGAGCCCCCGTCGCGTCCAGCAGCCGCTCGCCCCGCGCGAGCACCCACGCGGCGCGCGCCTCCGGGCCCTCGTCCGCGGGGCCGCCGCCGAGCATCCGGGCGGCCTGGGCGAAGTTCGGCTTGACCACGGTCGGCCCGAGC
>JBHGAT010000281.1:0-4641 GCA_041946645.1 Candidatus Velamenicoccus archaeovorus
GTCCTTCAGGGCCAGCACGCCCTGCCGCGAGGGCAGCTCCATCAGCATCGCCCCCCAGGGGGTGCCGCCGATCGCCGGCAGTCCCGGCCCCGGCCGCCACGACAGCAGCACGACGCGGCGGGCGAACGGGACGCCGATCACGTGGACCTCGTCCGGTGGTCCCAGCGCCGCGGGGGCCGCGATGGGGAACGGCACCATGGCCTGCGCCTCGGCCAGCTCCAGGGATGGGCCGAGCGACGGCGGAGGTCCGGAAGGGGGCGGCACCGTCGGGAGCACCCGCACCTCGACCGCGCCGACGACCACCAGCCTGGCCGCCCCGATCGCACCGGCCAGCAGGAGCAGCGCGCCGGCCACGAGCACCAGCACCCGGCGCCGGGGCCACGCCGCCAGCCCCGGGAACGGCGGCCGGGCCCCGCCCAGGGCTCGCCGGCGGGCCCGGATCCGCTCGGTCACGGCGGGGCGGAGCGTGGGCGGCGTCGGCGGGAGCTCGAGCTCGCCGGCCGCGGACGCGAGCAGGCGCTCGACCTCGGCGAGGCTCGGCCGGCTAGCCACCCGTCACCTCCAGGTCCGAGGGCCGGATGCCCGGGGGCAGCCGGTCGCGCAGACGGCTCAGGGCCCGGTGCAGCCGCGACTTCACGGTCCCCGGACGGACCCCCAGGACGTCGGCCGTCTCGGCCTCGGACAGCTCCAGGAAGTAGCGGTACGCGATCACGATCCGGTCCGCCTCCCGCAGCTCCCCCAGCGCCGCGAGGACCTCCTGCGCGGCCTCGCGCTCGACCGCCGCCGCCTCGGGGGATGGGGCCGCATCCCCTCGGCGGCGGTCCTCGGACAGGCGCAGCGCCAGACGTTCGCGACGCCCCGCCGCGCGCCGGCGGTTGCGTGCCTCGTTGGTGACGATCCGCAGGAGCCACGGCCGGAACGGCGACCCCGACCGGAACCGCGCGAGCGCGTAGTACGCCTTCACGAACCCCTCCTGCGCGGCGTCCTCCGCGTCCGGCCCGTTCCCCGTGACCAGGTACGCCGCCCGGAACGCCACGGCGCGATACCGCTCGACCAGCTCGCCGAACGCGTCGACGTCGCCCTGCCTGGCCCGCCCGACCAGGGCGGCTTCCTCCAGTGGACGGCCCTCCACCTCGTCTGCCATCGCACCTACACCGACCGGTCTCGCCGGGTTCCCGGCGGTCAGGGCTCGCCGGGCTCGGCGAACCCGGAGACGATGGCCACGCCGGCGAACACGCCGAGCGCGAACTGTGGGCCCGGCTCCCAGAACGGCGTGGACCGCCCGAGGATCCCCGGAAGGTCCACCTTCGATCCGAACACGACCCAGTACTGCAACAGGAGCGCGAGCGGTGGCAGCGCCAGGAGCAGGCTCCTGATCCACCGGTACCCGGCCCGGCCTCGGGGCAGCCACACGGCCAACCCGAACACGATCCCCGCGAGGATGGTCGGGATCACCCACGAGAACCACAGCCCGGTCTTGAACGAGAACTCGGTGGTGGCCCGGAGCTGCCACTCCTCGAACCGCGTCTCCGCCCGCCACAGCACGGCCAGCGCGCCGACCAGCAGCGCGAACCGGACGATCTGGGCGAGCGGTCCCCGCGGCGCTCGCGCGGGGGCCTCCCGGAAGGCGGGCGTGCGCACCTCGCCGGTCCCTACGATGAGCGGTCCGGGGGCGAGCCCTGAGCCGAGCTCGAGCCCTCGGTGCCGGCCCGCCCGCCGTCGCCGAAGGCCTTGTCGGCGAGCCCCGACACGCTCGACAGGAACGTCGAGAACTCCATCGGGATGACGAACTTGGGCCTGCTTGGTGCCCTCGGCCTCGGTGACCACGGCGCGGCGCGTCCGCTCGGCGGACATCTGCCGGGTCATGGCCTCCTGGACCTGGGGAGGCGGGATGATCTCGCGGATCTCGACGTTGGTCACCTTGACCCCCCACCGCTCGGTGACCTCGTCGAGCTTCACCCGGAGGATCTCGTTCATCTCCTCGCGCTTGGCCAGGCAATCGTCCAGCGCCATGTCGCCGACCACCGACCGCAGCGTGGTGGCCGCGATGTTCTGCGCCGCCCCGGCGAAGTTGGCCACCGCCAGGACCGACTGCTGCGCGTCGATCACCTTGTAGAACACGATGAAGTCGATCGAGATCGAGGCGTTGTCCTCGGTGATCGCGGTCTGGTGGGGGATCTCCAGGTAGAGCTCGCGCAGGTCCACCCACACGGCACGATCGACCAGCGGGATCAGCAGCACGAAGCCCGGACCCTTCATGCCGATGCACCGACCCAGCCGGAACACGACCAGGCGCTGGTACTCACGGACGATGCGGATCGCGTTGGGCAGGATGATGATCAGCAGGCCGAGGACGATGGCCAGCCCGATCAGGAATCCGATCACGCGTGCCCCCCTTCCGGCTCCGTGACGGCGGGAGCCTCTCGTTGGATGGGTTCGACGGTGAGCGTCAATCGATCCACCGCCACCACCCGGATGCGGGCCCCTTTGGGGAGCGGTCCCGAAGCGGAGCGCGCCGACCACTCCTCGGACGACACCAGGACCACGCCGTCGGGTTCGAGCTGCGTCTGGACCACCCCCTCCCGACCGACCATACCCTCCGGGCCGCCGGCCGGCGGCAGTCGCCGGGCCCGCAGGGCGGCGGGGACGACCGTGGCGAAGAACAGCACCAGGAACGCGGCGACCGGGAGGATCACCCAGATCGAGACGCGCGCGTTGGGCACCGTCGGGTTGAACAGCGTGAGCCCGCCGAGGATCAGGCACACGACCCCGCCCACGGTGGGGACCCCGATGCCGGGGTGCTTCAGCTCCACCAGGAAGAACAGCGCGGACGCCAGGAGCAACGCGAGCCCCACCAGCTGCACCGGCAGCAGCCCGAACGTGACGAACGCGAACACCAGCGAGAGGACGCCGAGGATCCCCGGCACCGAGATCCCGGGATGGAGGAACTCGATCACGATGAGTCCGAGCCCCAGGTAGAAGAACAGGAAGGCGAAGTCCGGCGACAGCAACGTGTGCAGGATCCCGGCGCCGAGACCGAGGCTCTGCTGCTCGACCGCCGCGCCGGCCGTGCGCAGGACGACCTCGCGACCTCCGGCCACCGGGACCGAGCGCCCGTCCACGTCCTCGAGCAGGGTGGGCACGTCGGGGGCGATCAGGTCGATCACGCCCATGTCCAGGGCGTCGGCGGCGGAGATGCTGACCGAGTTCACCACGGCGTCCACCGCCCAGTCCGCGTTGCGGCCGTGCGTCTGCGCGAGGCTCCGGATGTACGCGGCGGCGTCGTTGGTGACCTTCTGCTGCTCGATCGCGCCGGCCACGCCGACGGGATGGGCCGCCCCGATGTTGGTCCCCGGGGCCATAGCCGCGACCGGGCACCCCATCATGATGAACGTGCCGGCGGAGGCCGCTCGGGCGCCCTCCGGCGACACGTAGCAGATCACCGGCACGACGGAGCCCGCCACGGCCTGGACGATCTGCCGCATCGACGAGTCCAGTCCGCCGGGCGTGTCGATCGTGATCAAGACCGCGTCCACCCCATGGTCCCGAGCGGCCTCGATGCCGCCCTCGATGTAGTCCGCCGTGAACGGGTCCACCACCCCGTCGAGGCGCAGCTCGACCACGGTGGGGGCGGTCTCCGCGTGAGCCGTGGCCGCGGGGGCGAGCGCGAGCACGACGGCCACGAGCACCCGCACCACTCGCAGGGCGTGGCCCATACCCGCATCATCCCACCCGGACCCGGGGGCGGGAAGCTCGACCGTCGACCTCGGGCCGAGCGGGACGCATAATGGCCCCGAGGGGCTCCAAGCTCCGATCGCGTGGGCCCGCGTATATCCGAAGGGAGAGGCCGAGTGAGCGCTCGGGCCGACGGACCACTCCTCCCACGAGAGGAACAGCACCTGGTGGAAGGACTCCTGGCCGGCAACGAAGACGCGGTCCGAACCTTGTACGCTCGCTTCTCCCGACCCGTGTACACGCTCGGCCTCCGTCTGCTCGGCAGCAGCGAGTCGGCGGAGGAGCTGACCCAGGACGTCTTCCTCACCGCGTGGCGCAAGGCCGCCCGCTTCGACGCCACCCGGGGTCGGCTCTCGACCTGGCTCATGACGATCGCCCACAACCTGGCCGTGGACCGCCTGCGCCGCGACACCGGCGTCACCCGGCCCACCCTGGTGCTCGTCGACCAGGTGCCCGAGGTGGCCGCGGCCGACCAGGAGGAGCCGCTGATCGAGCGCGACGCGGCCATCCGCGCGCTGGAGACGCTCTCGGGGGCCGAGCGCCGGCTGCTGGCCCGCGCCTACTTCGGCGGGCTCACCGCCCGGGAGATCGCCGAGGCCGACGGGGTCCCGCTCGGCACCGTGAAGACGCGGCTGCGGACCGCGCTGATCAAGGTCCGCCGGGCCAACCAGGACAAGGAGCGGCCGTGAGCTGCCTCGAGGTCCGCGAGCAGCTCCCCGAGTTCGCCGTGGGCGTGCTCCCGCCGGCCGAGCGCGCCGAGGTCGAGCGTCACCTGGCCTGGTGCGCCGGATGCCGCAAGGAGGCGGGCGAGCTCGGGGCCGCGGCGGCCACCTTCGCGTTCACGCTGCCCCAGACCGAGCCGCCGGCCGGTCTGGCCGACCGGATCGTGGCGGCGATCCGCCGGGC
>JBHGAT010000282.1:0-3102 GCA_041946645.1 Candidatus Velamenicoccus archaeovorus
CCCAGCAGGACGACCGCCGCCATGGTCAGGGCGGGCAGAAGCTCGAGGAGGGCCCAGAAGTCCGCCCGCAGTCGGACCATCTCGAGCGCGGACCCCCGAAGCGTGCGGGCCGCCCGTCCGAATCGGCTCTGGAGCAAGGGACCCCGGCCGAAGGCCTTGGTCACCCTGATGCCGGTCGCCGATTCCTCGACCAGGGTGGCGAGATCCCCCTGCTGATCCTGGACGCGTCTCGAGACGTTCGCATAGCCGGTCCCGAACCGCTTCCCGAGCCAGGCCACCGGCACCATCGTGGCCCCCACCAGCAGCCCCAGTGGCGGGTCGAGGAACGCGAGGACGATCACGACCGTGACGACCTGCACCGCGTTGACGACCATGAAGATGGCGCCGAACCCCATGAATCGGCGGATCGAGCTGATGTCGCTGGTGGCACGTGAGAGGAGCTGCCCCGTCTGCCATCGATCGTGGAAGGAGACGGGGAGCCGTTGCAGGTGCCCGTACAGGTCGTCGCGGATCTGTCGCTCGACACGGAGGACGACGGTCTGCTGAAGCCACCGCCGACAGAAGATGAGCCCGGCCTCCGCGATGCCCAATCCCAGGGCCAGCATGAACATCGGACCGAGCAGCCCGCGGTTCCCGTGCCGGATGGGGCCGTTGACCATCGCCATGATCACGAGCGGCACGACGGTGCTGGCACCCACACCGAGCGCCGCGCAGGCCAGCATGATCAGCATCCGCCCTCGGTAGGGGCGGACGTACGTCCGCATCGACCACAGCGGACCGAACCGCCTCAGGAAGCTCATCCGGTGAAGGGGTCTCCCACGAGCACCGTCTCTGGGGCCGGTCCGATCCCCAGGCCAGGCATGGTCGGGAGCTCGATCGATCCACGGGCGGGTCGAACGACGTCGCGATGCAACGACTGGTTCCGCTCTCGGATCCGAACGAGGCACTCGCCCACGCGACCCGCCTGCCGGCCGCCGATGCCCGGCCGGCTGGTCTCCGGTCCGTCGGGACCGGGACGCGAGCTCGTCACCAGGCCCACGCCTCCGGAGCGGGGCCGCCGGGGCCCGGGAAGATCTCGTCGAGCTTGCTCATCACCTCGTCCGAGAGCTCGAGATCGAGCGCGCGAAGGGCACCGTCGAGCTGTTCGACGGTTCTCGGACCGATGATCGGCGCGGTGACGACCCGGTTGCTGAGCAGCCAGGCCAGCGCGACGTCCGCGGGCCGCTCGCCCATCTCGGCGCACAGCCCCTCCCACGCCTCGAGCTGCGGGCGGAGCCGCTCGATGTCCTTCTGGGCCTGCTCACTCGCTCGTCGCCCCTCATCGGCCTTCTGCAGGGCACCGCCCAGGATGCCGCCCGCCAGGGGGCTGTAGGGGATCACGCCGAGTCCGTAGCGCTCGCACGCCGGCAACACCTCGAGCTCGACGCTGCGGACCAGCAGGTTGTACTTGCACTGTTCGGAGACCAGCCCCAGGAGGTGCCGTGACCGGGCGGCCTCGTTGGCCTGCGCGATGTGCCATCCGGCGAAGTTGCTGCTCCCCGCGTACAGGACCTTGCCGGCCAGCACGAGCTGCTCGATCGCCTGCCAGATCTCCTCCCAGGGAGCCTCCCGGTCGACGTGGTGGAACTGGTACAGGTCGATGTGGTCGGTCTGGAGCCGGCGGAGGCTCTCGTCGCAGGCTCGCCGGATGGAGAGCGCCGACAGACGGGACTCGTTCGGCCACGACCCCATCTCGCTGTACACCTTCGTCGCAAGCACCACTCGCTCGCGTCTCCCGTCACCCTGCGCGAACCACCGACCGAGGATCTGCTCGGTGATGCCTTCCCCACGCCCGCCGCCACCCCGCCATCCGTACACGTTGGCGGTGTCGAAGAAGTTGATGCCGTGCTCGAGAGCCCGGTCCATGATGCGGAACGCTTCCGCCTCCTCCGTGCCGGGCACGTCCCAGCCGAAGTTCATCGTTCCGAGACAGAGCGGACTCACCTTGAGACCGATACGTCCGAGGTGTACGTAATCCATGACCTCTCCCCTCATCGGTGCTGGTGTTGCAGGGCCATCACCGGTTGCACGATGCGTTCGAAGTGATCGATGAGCTCCGGCCGTCCGAGACCCCACGGCAGCTGGAGGTTCAGACGATGCCACCCACGTCTTCGGGTCGCCCGGCCGTGTCCAGAGACGCCGATCCTCACGCCGGATCCTCCGACTGGCCGCTCACGGTCCGATCCCGGCCAGACGTGCCCGCACGCGCTCGAGCGCTTCCAGGAACGGGCGCTCGAGGAACGCGGCGTGGTCCTCGTTGCGGTGGTGGTGCGTGATCCGCCCCTCGGGATAGCGACGACCGTTCCGGATCCGCTCGAGCCCACCCTCGATGAGCGCGAGCATCCGCCGGTCCTGTTCCGGGTCGGAGCGCGCCCACTCGCCTGCGCCGCATGCCACGTAGACCGGCGACGTGTGACCGAAGATCCGGCGCTCCCACGGGCCACGATGGCTCGGCCCGTCCCAGTAGTTCGGGCCACCGCACCGGGCGGCGAGCCACGAGTCCCGCTCGACCCGCACCTCGGCCTGCAGCTCGATCCGCCGGACGGACACCCGCTCCGTGCTCGCCGCCACCACCTCACCGTTCATCACGACCTGGAGGGACGCGATCGGGAGCACGCTCTCCGCCGAGGCCCGCACACTCACGGTGCCGGGTCCGGGGATGCGGAGCGTGTCACCGACCTCGTGGCCGTCGACCTCGAAGCGCAGGATCGCGCCGCCGCTCAGGAACGTGCGACCCTCGCGCACGGCTCGACACCAGGCCTCGAACGAGAACGGCTCGTCGCCGAGCTTCGCGTAGGTCCGGTACAGGCCCACCGGAACGTCCGAGGACATCTTGTCGGTGCCCCCGACGAGCGGGAGTCGGTAGCCGCCGTTCAGGTAGCGGTAATACTCGGCGTGCGGTGCCGGGCGTTGCACGATGAACTCGACCGCATCGGCGCGGCCGGTCGCGATGAGCACCGCGGGCTCGCCGTTCGGCAACGGGAAGTGCGGGATCACGACGGTGCCGCCCTGCTCGTGGCAGCGGTCGGCCCAGTCGCTCATCGTCGTCTCCTGCCAGGCGCC
>JBHGAT010000283.1:0-3085 GCA_041946645.1 Candidatus Velamenicoccus archaeovorus
CGGCGATCACACGGATCCGCCGCTTGTCCCCGATCGTGCCGGGGTTCAGACGGAGCCCGGGAATCCCGGCCTCGAGCGCCGCGAGCGCGTACCGCCACCGGAAGTGGATGTCGGCGATGACCGGGATCGGGCTGCCGGCGGCGATCCGCGGCAGCGCGGCGGCGTCCTCGTCGTGCGGCACGGCCACCCGCACCAGCTCACACCCCGCATCGGCCAGCTCGCGGATCTGCGCGAGGGTGGCCGGCACGTCGGCGGTCCGGGTCACGGTCATCGACTGCACGCGCACCGGCGCACCGCCGCCGACGGTCACGCCGCCGACCGAGACCTGCCGCGAGGTCCGCCGCGTCACGGTGCACCTCCCAGGTACCGGCCGAGCGCGCTCACCGGGAAGACCAGGCGGTACAGGTGGTAGTTGATGTAGAAGTCGCCGGGGAAGCCGGTGCCCGTGAACCAGGGCTCGTCCCACGTGCCCTCGGGGGTCTGGGTCCCGACCAGCCAGGCCACCCCCCGTTCGACGGCCTCGGACCCGCTGCCTCCCGCTGCGAGCAGCGCGAGCAGGGCCCACGCCGTCTGCGAGGCGGTGCTCTCGCCGCGCCCGACCCAGGCCGGCTCGTCGTACGAGCGCAGGTCCTCGCCCCAGCCGCCGTCCGGGTTCTGATGCGCCTCGAGCCACCGCACGGCCGCCCGGATCCGGCGGTCGTCGCTCGGTACGCCCGCCGCGACCGCGGCCGGGACCGCGGCGCCGGTGCCGTACACGTGGTTCGCGCCCCACCGGCCGAACCAGGACCCCCCGGCCTCCTGCGACCGGGCCAGCCATCCCAGCCCGCGCCGGGCTGCCGGGTGGCCGGCGAGCCCCTCGGTCGCGAGCATCTCGAGGACGTGGGCCGTCACGTCCGCGCTCGGAGGGTCGATCACCTCGCCGAAGTCGCAGAAGGGCAGCTCGCGGCAGAGCGCGCGGACGTTGTCGGCGTCGAACGCGCCCCACCCCCCGTCGCGGCTCTGCATCCCGATCGTCCAGGCCACGGCCCGGGCGATGGCTGCTCGGACCCGTTCGGGCTCGGGGTGCGCGACCCGGCGCAGCGCCAGGACCACCTCCGCGGTGTCGTCGATGTCCGGGTAGGTGTCGTTCTCGAACTCGAACGCCCATCCCGCCGGCTCCAGGTCGGGACGGCGCACCGCCCAGTCGCCCGGGACCCGGATCTCCTGGCCCAGCAGCCAGTCGGCCGCGCGCACCAGCGCCGGGTCGTCGGGCGGGGCCCCGGCGTCGGCGAGCGCGGTCACCGCGAGGGCCGTGTCCCAGACGGGCGACTGACAGGCCTCGAGCCGGCGGAGGCCGTCCTCCTCGATCGTGAACCGGTCCAGGCCTTCGAACGCGGCCCGGAGCACCGGGTGCTCGAGCGGGTACCCGAGGAGCGCGAGCGCGATGATCGAGTACACCCACGGCGGCTGGATCCCGCCCCACGAGCCGTCGGCCTCCTGCCGCGCCACGATCCACTCGGCGGCCCGGCGCATGGCCAGCCGTCGCAGCCGCCGCAGCGGTCGGCGCTCGTACCGGTGCAGCGCGGCGTCGAGCGCCCGGAACCGTCCCTCCCACGTGCGGAGCGACCGGTCCTCGGGAGCGGGGACGCCGGTGCGGAGCTCGTCCAGGCCGAACGACGTCGGGCGGACCGGGCGGAGGGCGCCGACGATCGTGAGCGGCGCGATCGTCTGCCGTGCCCAGCACGCGAAGTCGTACAGGTTGAGCGGGAACCACGGCGGCAGGAACACGAGCTCGGGCGGGAGCACCGGCAGCTCGTCCCAGGACCACAGGCCGAACAGCGCCAGCCACAGGTGCGTGAACACGCGGGTCCGCTCCAACCCGCCCGCGTCCCGGACGAACGCCGCGGCGTCCCGCATGTGCGCCGCGTCCGGTGGGTCCCCGGCCAGCCGCAGCGCCGCGTAGGCCTCCACCGTGGTGGACAGGTCGGGGGGTCCGCCGTGGAAGGTGGCCCACGTCCCGTCGGGACGCTGCCGCGACCGGATCCACGCGGCGGTCCCGCGGGTCTGGGCCTCGGTGCGCACGCCGAGGAACTCGCGCATCAGCAGGTCCTCGGCGTCCATCGTGACGTTCGTCTCGAGCTCGCCCTTCCACCACCCGTCGGGCTGCTGGAGCGAGCGGAGGTGCCGGACGGCGCGGTCGAGCGCCTCGCGCGCGTCGCCGCGCGGCGAGGGGGTCTCCCGTCGCGTCCCCGGCTCCATCACGAGTCCCACCGTGTCCTCCTCACGTTCCCTAGAAGTCCCGGCGCAGCACGAAGCCGGCCAGCTCGTCGAACCCCCGACGCACCGAGGGCGGGATGGCCGCAGCATCCAGGCTGTGCTCGGCGAGCGCCGTGTGCCGGTCGGCGATCGCGAGCGTCGCCTCCCGGCCGCCACCGGCCTCGACCAGCTGGATCGCGGTCCGCACCCCGTCCTCCGTGAGCGGGCCCTCCCGCAGGAGGGACCGGAGCCGCTCGGCACCGGCGTCCGACCGCTCCAGCGCGGCCACCACCGGCAGGGTCTTCTTCCGCTGCCGCAGGTCGTTGCCGACCGGCTTGCCCGTCACCGCGGGATCGCCCCAGATGCCGAGCACGTCGTCGATCGCCTGGAACGCGACGCCCAGGTGCAGGCCGAACGCGTGGAGCTGGGTCACGAGCGCCTCCCGGCCGCCGGCCACGATGGCCCCGATCGAGGCCGCGCACGCGAGCAGCGCGCCGGTCTTGTTGCGGACCATCGCCAGGCACTCCTCGGTGGACACGTCGTCCCGGCCCTCGAACGCGAGGTCCTGCCCCTGGCCCTCGATCATCCGCTCGGTCGCCCGCAGCAGGGCCGCCGCCGCCGCCACGCCGCGGTCGCCGTCGGCGTGCAGCAGCAGGTCCTGGGCCAGCGCGAGCAACGCGTCGCCGGCGATGATGGCGTTCCCGATCCCGAACAGCGTCCAGGCCGCCGGACGGTGCCGCCGGTCCGGGTCGTGGTCCATCACGTCGTCGTGCAGCAGGGAGAAGTCATGGACCAGCTCGACGGCGAGCGCCGCCGGCACGGCCCGTTCCGGCGGGGCCCCGGCCGCCTG
>JBHGAT010000284.1:0-3079 GCA_041946645.1 Candidatus Velamenicoccus archaeovorus
TCGGGCGGCGGCATCGGCTTGCGGACCCGCTTGGAGATCTCGACGAACCCGAGGGGAGCCTCCCGCTTCTTCCGCTTCCCCACCCGGTCATCATCCCACGCATCGGGTGCGACCCAACCCTCGGATCGGCGGTGGGGACGCCGGGCTCGAGCGGTTTGCCTGGCCGAGCGGCGCACGGATAGCATGGCCACCCGGACACCGAGGAGGTCGGTCGTGGTCCACGCCTACATCCTGATCCAGACCGAGGTTGGGAAGGCGGCCCAGGTGGCCAACGAGGTCCGCGGGATCACGGGCGTGGCCGAAGCCGAGGACGTCACCGGCCCCTACGACGTGATCGTCCGTGCCGAGGCCAAGAACGTCGACGAGCTGGGCAAGCTGGTCGTGGCCAAGATCCAGGGCGTCGAGGGCATCACGCGCACGCTGACCTGCCCGGTCGTCCACCTGTAGGACCCTCGACCACGCGGCCAACGCCCCGGACCGCGGGGGTCCCGCGACGTCCGGCTCAGCCCGGCGGCGTCGAGCGACCCGTGCCGCGCTTGCGCTCGCGCTCGAACCGCTCGATCGCCAGCTCGACCAGCCGGTCCACGAGCTCGGGGTACGGCAGCCCCGACGCCTCCCAGAGCTTCGGGTACATCGAGATCTGCGTGAACCCGGGGATGGTGTTGACCTCGTTCAGCAGGAGCGACCCGTCGGGGCGCAGGAAGAAGTCCACGCGGGCCATGCCGGCCCCGTCGATCGCCAGGAACGCGGCCACCGCCAGGCGTTGGACCTCGGCGAGCACGTCGGGCGGCAGGTCCGCGGGGATCCGCAGCTCGGCTCCGTGCTCGTCCACGTACTTGGCCTCGTAGTCGTAGAACTCGTGCGCGCCCTTGGGAACGATCTCGCCGGCCACGGAGGCCACCGGCTCGTCGTTGCCGAGCACGGCCACCTCGATCTCGCGCGCGTCCTCGACCGAGCGCTCGAGCACCACCTTGCGCCCGTATGAGAGCGCCTCCTCCATCGCGGCGGGCAGGTCCTCGGACCGGTGGACCTTGGTGATCCCCACGGACGAGCCCAGCGTGCAGGGCTTCACGAAGAGCGGAAGGCCCAGGTGCCCGGCCCGGGCCTCCACCGCCTCGGGGTCCTCCTCCCACTCGCGCTCGTGGACCACCTCGTGCTCGACGACGGGGATGCCGGCCTGCATGAACAGCACCTTCTGCACGCCCTTGTCCATCCCCAGGGCCGAGCCGAGCACGCCCGCGCCGACGTACGGGACACCGGCCATCTCCAGGAACCCCTGGACCGACCCGTCCTCGCCGTAGGGACCGTGCATCACGGGGAACACCACGTCGATCTCCGTACGCGAGCCGTCCTCGGATACCAGCGCTCGCGCCCCGGGGTCCTGGTCGAGCGCGACCTCGCTCCCCGCCGCCGGCGTCACGGCCGGGAGCGCCATCGCGGACGAGCCCGAGGGCAGGGCGGGCGGGCCACCCGGGACCAGCCGCCACCGGCCGTCCTTGGTCACGCCGATGGGGACGACCTCGTACCGCTCCGGGTCGAGCGCGTCCATCACCGACCGCGCCGAGATGCACGAGATCTCGTGCTCGGCCGAGCGCCCCCCGAACAGGATCGCGATCCGCCGCCTCATGCCTTCTCCAGCGCCTGGTCGACGTCCTCGAGCAGGTCCTCGAGGTCCTCGAGCCCCACGCTCACCCGGACCAGCCCGTCGGCGATCCCGGCCGCGCGCCGAGCGTCCGGGTCCATCTGCCGGTGCGTGGTCGACGCCGCGTGGCCGACCAGCGTGTGCGTGCCTCCCAGGCTCGTGGCCACCCACGCCACCTGGAGCGCGTCGCAGAACCGCATCCCGCCCTCGACCCCGCCGGCCACCTCGAGCGCCAGCATCCCCCCTGAGCCGCGGGGGAGCAGCCGGGCCGCGACGTCGTGCTGCGGGTGCGAGGGCAGGCCCGGGTAGTGCACGCGCTCCACCTTCGGGTGCGCCTCGGCGTGCCGGGCGAGCGCGAGGGCGCTGGCCGAGTGCCGCTGCATCCGCAGCTCCAGCGTGAGCAGGCCGCGAAGGATCAGCCACGCATCGAACGGCGCGAGCGTGCCGCCGGTGTCGATGGCGGTCTCGCGGAGCTCGCGCACGCGCTCCTCGCTGGCGCAGGCGATCCCGCCGATCAGGTCGTGGTGGCCGCCCAGGTACTTGGTGGCCGAGTGGAGCACCACCTCGAACCCGTACCGGGCCGGCGTGCACAGGTACGGCGACGCGAACGTGTTGTCGATCACGCCCGGCACGCCGGCCTCGGCGCACAGGCGCCCGAGCGCCTCCAGGTCGGCCACCGTCACGTTGGGGTTGGCGATCGTCTCCACGTAGAAGCACGCCGCACCCGTGAGCGCCGCCGCGACGGCATCGGGATCGTGCGGATCCACCAGCGTCACGTCGATCCCGTACCGGGGAAGCACCCGGGTGAAGAACGCGTAGGCGCCGCCGTAGAGCTCGGCGCTGGCGACCACCCGATCGCCGCTCCGGGCCAAGGTCGTGATCACCGCGTGGATCGCCGCCATCCCCGACGCGAACCCGAACGCGGCCTCGGTCCCCTCGAGGTCCGCCACCGCGCGCTCCAGCGCGGCGACCGTCGGGTTGCCGTAGCCGCGGGTGTACGTGTAGCCGGGCCGGCGGAACGCGATCGTCTCGGCGTAGTCCTCCGAGGTGGCGAACCGGAAGGTCGACGTCTGGAAGATCGGGACGCTCGGTGTGTCCTGGTGGACGGCGGGGACCGCCACGTGGATCGCCCGCGTGGCGAACCCGGTGCGGCGGGGCTCGGTCATGCGGCCCAGCCTACCCCCGCGCCCAGCGCCGGGGGTACCGTGCACGCAGGTCGCCCACGAGCGCGGTGAGCTCCTTCATCAGGGCCTCGGTGAGCTCCCGCACGGTGTCGCGGTCGTCGATCGACGCGCTGCGCGCGGAGACGTCGTAGGGCTCCCCCGCCGTCAGCCAGATGGGCCGGCCGAACGTCGGGTGGATCCGCTCGCCGCGGCGCCACACGTACTGCCCGCCCCACGTCGCGACCGGCAGGATGGGGATGCCCGTCATCAGCGA
>JBHGAT010000285.1:0-3059 GCA_041946645.1 Candidatus Velamenicoccus archaeovorus
GATGGCGTCCATCCCGGCCTTGGCCAGGACGGGGAGCGCGCCGGGAACCACGGCCACGCGCCACTCCCCGGGGAACGTCTCCCGGGGCACACCCAAGAGGATCCGTTCTGTCTGCATGGCATCACCGTCCTCAGCTTCGGTTTCACGTTCCCAGACGTGCCCGATGGGCATGAGTGACGGTGGGCCCGCCGCCGCGGGGCCCTATGGCCGGGCCCTACCGCTGGAGCTCGCGGCGGAGCGCGGGGAGGGGAAGCGACCCCAGGGCGAGCAGGCGGTCGTGGAAGGCCGGGAGCGAGAAGTCGGCGCCCTCCCGGCGGGCCGCCTCGGCCCTGCGCTCCTCGATCTCGAACTGGCCGATCTTGTAGCTGAGCGCCTGGCCGGGGAGCGTGATGTACCGGTCGGTCTCGATCACGGCGTCGGTGTGAGGGACCCCGGCCTCCTCGAGCTTGGCGATGGCGCGCTCCCGCGACCATCCGAGCGCATGGATCCCCGTGTCGACGATCAGGCGCACGGCCCGATGGGCCTGGGCGTCGAGCATGCCGAGGCGCTCCCGCTCGTCCTGGAACAACCCCATCTCGTCGGCCAGCCGCTCGCTGTACAATCCCCAGCCCTCGGCGAAGGCGCTCCCCGAAAGCAGGCCGCCGAACCGGCGGAGCGGCGGCCGGTCCTCCATCTCCTGCTCGATCGCGATCTGGAAGTGGTGGCCGGGGACGGCCTCGTGGTACGTCGTGGTGGCCAGGTGGTGGCGGGGGCGGCTGGGCAGCTCGTACCCGTTCACGTAGTAGATCCCCGGCCGAGACCCGTCCTCCGAGGGCGGCTGGTAGAACGCGAACGCCATGTCGGCCTCGCGGAACTCCTCCACCAACCGCACCTCGCAGCGGTCGCGGGGCAGCCGGCCGAAGAAGCGCGGCGCGGCCTGGTCGGCCCGGCGGATCTGGTCCTCGGCCGCCGCCTTCAGATCGTCCTTGGAGGGGAAGACGTCGGCGGCCAGGGCCGCCTCCGCCGCCGCCGGGTCGGTGTGCCCGAGCCGCTCGGCGGAGATCCGTCGCTCCTCCTGGAGCCGCTCGAGATCCCGCACGCCGAGCTCGTGCACCTGCTCCGGCTCGAGGGGGAGCGACGTCCACGACAGGATCTCCGCCCGGTACATCCCGTCCCCGCCGGGGAGGGCGGACAGGCCGATCGTCTCGGTGGCGTGGGGCAGGTAGTCGCGCACCACCTCGAGGTAGGCCTGGAGGGACGGAAGGGCCGTCTCGCGGAGCACGGCGGCCACGCGCTCGCGGCCCTCGGCGTCGTCGGCGGGGACCGGTCCGAGCGCCGGGGACTCGTCGACGGGTGTGGCCAGGAGCCGCTCGAGCTGCGCCACGGTCCGCTCGACCACGACCCGGGGAGCGGTCACGCCGGCCCCGACCCCGTCACGGGCGACCTCGCTCACCGCGCGGTAGAAGGCCGGGGTGGCGGCGAGGCGGGCGAGGTAGCGCTCGAGCCGCTCGGGCGTGTCGGCGCGTTGCATCGAGCCGAGATCCCCGAGGAGCTGGGCCGGCCCCCAGAAGTGGCTCACCGCCCAGAGCCGGTCCAGCCGGTGCTCGATCGAGGACAGCTCGCGGGCCGAGATGGCCTCGGCCATGTCCAGGGCCGTGCGGAGCCCCACGTCGTCGATGTCGCGGTCCAGCCGGCCGAGCTCGCGGATGGCCCCGCGATGGACCGCCTCCCTGGCCGCCCGGCCCTCGTCCCCGGGGTCGGGGAGCCGGTCGTCGAACCGCTCGTCGCCGACCATCGTCCCGAGCAGCGGATCGAGCCTGAGCAGGTCCTCCCAGTAGCGCTGCAGGAATGCGCCGACCCCCGTCACGACCGTTCCTCCCTCGCGGAACCGTGGCCAGTCATCCTAGCTCGACGGGGTGACGCGTCGATGGCCTCAGAGGCCCACGGGCTGGCGGATCACCGTCTTCATCCGGGCCGGTGCGCAGCGCCGAGGATCGGACAGGTAGATCTCGTGGTGCTTGCCGCGGATCGGGTAGTCGTGCTCGGCGATGAAGGCGTGCAGCTTCTCGATGGTCGGGCGCTCCTCCGCGTAGGGGCCGACGTGCATCAGCTGCGCCGCGAGTCCCTCGCGCACGTGCTCGAACCGGATCCTCCTGAACGCTGGCGACCGCCGCCTGGAGGCTGCGTCGGCGATGGCCCGCTCGACGAGCGAGGGTGTGACGACCGGGGGCTGCACGATCATCGCGGTCCACCGCCAGCCCGTCCGGTCCTCGAGGTCGAAGACCTCGTGCTCCTTGGACCACCAGAGCGACTCGAGCGGCATCACCGTGTAGTCGTCCTCGGGGTCGAGGCGCTTGATCGTGAACTTGAGCGCGAACGAGACCGCGAACAACGCCTCCACCGCATCCGTGTACGGCTTCTCCTCGGGGGCGCCCCGGCCGTCGATCGTGAGGAACGCCATCTCCGGGACGTCCACCAGCACCGGCTGTCCGGATGGAGGGAAGTAGAGCCGTCGCATCGATCGCTTGAGGTCGACCTTCGGCACGCGGCCTCCTCTCCGGCCCTCACCGTAGACGGGGGCTCTGATCGCCCATTAGGGGCGAACGACCCTCTCCACGCCGTGCCGAGGCCCTGCCGGTTCAGGTCCCGTCGAGCCAGCCCAGATGGCGAGCCCGCACGTCGGCCTTGACCGCCGGGTCCAGGAAGCTCGCGTCCAACGCGTACGCGGTGATCCGGCGGAGATCGGCCATGGTGAAACCGAGGTCGCGCCGGGCGACCTCCAGCTCGTGGGTGAGGTCGATCCCGAACAGCCCCGGGTCGTCGGTGCTCAGCGTGACCCGCGCGCCCTGGCGGAGGAGCCGGAGCGCGGGATGTTCCCGAAGGGAGGCCACGGCTCGGGTGCGGTGGTTGGATGTCGGGCACATCTCGAGGGTGACCCCGCGCCCGATCGCGAGCGCGGTCACGTCGGGGTCGGCCGCCACGCTCACGCCATGGCCCAGGCGCCGCGCGCCGAGCAGCTCGATCGCCGCCCGCGGGTACGACGGGCCGGCCGCCTCGCCGTAGTGCGCGGTGAGCGGCAA
>JBHGAT010000286.1:0-3039 GCA_041946645.1 Candidatus Velamenicoccus archaeovorus
AGATGCTATCAGCGTGGTCGGATATGGTCGGGCCCTCAGCCCATCGACGCGAGGGCCCGCTCGAAGGCCTCGAAGGCGTCCCGCCCGAACAGCACGAACCGCACCTCCTCGACCCGCGTGTCCGCCTCCCGCACGGCCCGGAGGGCGATGGGCGCGGCCAGCTCGAGCGGGTACCCGTACACGCCCGTGGAGATGGCCGGGAACGCGACGGTCCGGGCGCCCAGCTCGTCGGCCACCCGGAGGGACTCCGTGTGGCAGCTCGCGAGCAGGCCGGAGCGGTCCTCGCCCTTCGAGAACACGGGACCCACGGTGTGGATCACCCACCGCGCCGGGAGGTTCCCGGCGGTCGTGGCCACCGCCCGCCCGGTGGGCAGGCCGTCCGGGTAGGCCGTCCGGCGGATCTCCCGGCACTCGGCCAGGATGGCCGGCCCGCCCTTGCGGTGGATCGCGCCGTCCACGCCGCCGCCACCCATCAGGGAGCCGTTCGCCGCGTTCACGACGGCGTCGGCCGCCTGCTCGGTGAGGTCCCCCTGCACCAGCACGATCCGCGGCATGCCTCCATCGTAGGGCGGGACGGCGCAGGGGCGGCGCCCTCCCAGGTGCCCGTCCCGAACGGGCCGTCCGGCGTCCCGGCGCTCCCGGGATTGTGCTAAAGAAGCACTGGGCGACCGCGGGAGGAGAGACCGTGGCTGAGATCGTGCTCGACGACGTCTCCAAGGTGTACCCGGGCGGGACCACCGCCGTCTCCGATCTGGACCTGGACATCGCCGACGGCGAGTTCATCGTGCTGGTGGGACCCTCGGGCTGCGGCAAGACCACCGCGCTGCGGATGGTGGCTGGGCTCGAGAGCATCACCGAGGGCACGATCCGGATCGGCGACCGCGTGGTGAACACGGTGCCGCCCAAGGAACGCGACATCGCCATGGTGTTCCAGAACTACGCCCTGTACCCCCACATGAGCGTGTACGACAACATGGCCTTCGGGCTCAAGCTGCGCAAGCTGCCGAAGGAGGAGATCGACCGGCGGGTCCGGGAGGCGGCATCGATCCTCGGCCTGGCCGAGTTCCTGCCGCGCAAGCCCAAGGCCCTCTCGGGCGGGCAGCGTCAGCGGGTGGCCATGGGTCGCGCGATCGTCCGCGAGCCCAAGGCGTTCCTGATGGACGAGCCGCTGTCCAACCTCGACGCGAAGCTCCGGGTGCAGATGCGCTCCGAGATCTCGAGGATCCAGGACGAGCTGGGGGTCACGACGATCTACGTGACCCACGACCAGACCGAGGCCATGACGATGGGGGACCGGGTCGCGGTGATCCGCAAGGGCGTCCTCCAGCAGGTGGACACGCCGCAGTACCTCTACGACCACCCGGGGAACCTGTTCGTGGCGGGGTTCATCGGCTCGCCGGCCATGAACCTGGTGGAGGCGACCCTGTCGTCCTCGGACGGCGGCGCCGTGGCCGAGTTCGGCGGCGTGCGGCTGGCCATCCCGCCCGAGGTGCTCTCGGCCCGGCCCGACCTGCGGGGGTACCAGGGCAAGCGGGTCATCCTGGGGATCCGCCCCGAGGACATGGAGGACGCCTCGCTCGTCTCGGACGCGCCGGCCGACCGCCGGATCCGGTCCACGGTCGTCCTCCGGGAGGCCCTCGGCGCCGACGTCCTGGCGCACTTCACGGTCCCGGCGCCGGCGGTCATGACGGAGGACGTCCGCGAGCTCGCGCACGACGTGGGCGTCGAGGCCGTCCAGGCCGCGGAGGCGGGCGCCGCGAGCGGCGAGTCCACGTTCCTGGCCCGGCTGAACCCCCGCACCAGCGCCCAGCAGGACCAGCCGATCGAGCTGGTCGTCGACGTGCACCGGCTGCACTTCTTCGATCCGGACAGCGGGCTCGGCATCTACGGGGGCGACGACCCCTGAGCCCGGCCGAGCGGGCCGGGTTCCCTCCTGCGTTCCTGTGGGGCGTCGCCACGTCCGCCTACCAGGTCGAGGGGGCCGTGGACGAGGACGGCCGCGGCGTCTCGATCTGGGACACGTTCTGCCGGATGCCGGGCAAGGTCCGGGGCGGCGACACCGGGGACGTCGCGTGCGACCAGTACCACCGGTTCGAGGAGGACGTCGCGCTGCTGGCCGACCTGGGCGTGCGCGCCTACCGCTTCTCGATCGCCTGGCCGAGGATCCAGCCGGAGGGGACGGGCCCGGCCGACCCCCGGGGTCTGGACCACTACCGACGGCTGGTCGAGGCCTTGCGGGCTCGCGGGATCGAGCCGGTGGTCACCCTGTACCACTGGGACCTTCCCCAGGCGCTCGAGGACGCGGGCGGCTGGCCGTCCCGCGAGACCGCGGAGCGGTTCGCCGGGTACGCGGCGGCGGTGCACCGAGCGCTGGACGGGGTGGACCGCTGGATCACGCTCAACGAGCCGTGGGTGAGCGCGTGGCTCGGCTACGCCGCCGGCGTCCACGCGCCGGGACGGACCGACACGGCCGCGGCGCTCGCGGCGGCGCACCACCTGCTCCTGGCGCACGGGCTGGCCCGCGAGGCGATGGGCGTCCCCGTCGGCATCTCGCTCAACCTCGAGCCGCACCGTCCGGCCTCGGACCGCCCCGAGGACGAGCGGGCCACCCGGCTGGCGGACGCGCACATGAACGCGTGGTTCCTGGACCCGCTGTTCGGGCGGGGGTATCCCACCGAGCTGCGTGAGGTGTTCGCCGACCGGTCCGATCTGCGGTTCGTCCGCGACGGCGACCTCCGGACCATCGCCGGCCCCCTCGACTTCCTCGGCGTGAACTACTACCGGCGCCAGACGATCGCCGCCGACCCCACCGGGTACGCGATCGCGAACGAGGTGCCGGGCGGGATCGGCGCCTGGTCGGTGGTCCCGGCCGGGACGCCGGTCACCGAGATGGGGTGGCCGATCGACGCCACCGGGCTCTCGGAGCTCCTGCGGGATCTCCACGCCGCGTACGGCCCCGAGCGGATCCTCGTCACGGAGAACGGGGCGGCGTTCGAGGACCGGCCGGCAGCGGATGGGTCGATCGTCGACGCGGATCGC
>JBHGAT010000287.1:0-2992 GCA_041946645.1 Candidatus Velamenicoccus archaeovorus
GGCCGGACCCCGACCGGGCTGGACGTCGTGGCCTGGGCGGCCGAGGCGACGGAGCGCCGCGGGGCGGGCGAGGTGCTCCTGACCTCGATGGACCGCGATGGCACCGGCGAGGGCTACGACCTCGAGCTGCTGAAGGCGGTCGGCGAGGCCGTCCGCGTCCCGGTCGTAGCGAGCGGCGGCGCCGGGCGCGTCGAGCACTTCGCGGAGGCGCTCACCGAGGGCGGCGCCGACGCCGTCCTCGCAGCCAGCCGGTTCCACGCCGGCCGCCTCTCGATCCACGAGGTCAAGGCGCACCTCGCGGAGCGCGGGATCCCGGTGAGGCGCTGATGGACCGGGTGGCGCTCGAGGAGCTCCGCTTCGACGACCGGGGCCTGATCCCCGCCGTGGTGCAGGACGCGGAGAACGGGGAGGTCCTCATGGTGGCGTGGATGAGCCGCGGGTCGCTGCAGCGCACGCTCGACGAGGGCCGGACCGTGTTCTGGAGCCGTTCACGGAACGAGCTGTGGCGCAAGGGCGACACGAGCGGGCACGTGCAGCACGTGGAGGAGATCCGGGTCGACTGCGACGCGGACGTGCTGCTGGTCCGCGTGCACCAGGCGGGCGCCGCCTGCCACACCGGCGAACGCTCCTGCTTCCACCGGAGGATCTAGATGCTCAAGCTGGTCATCCCCAAGGGCTCGCTCGAGGAGCAGACGCTCCGCCTGCTGGACGAGGCCGACCTCCGGGTCCGGCGGGGCTCGCCCCGCGACTACCACGGGCGGATCGAGGACGACCGGATCGACGGCGTCTCGCTGCTCCGACCGCAGGAGATCCCCATGTACGTGGCCGACGGCCTGTTCGACCTGGGCATCACCGGCCGGGACTGGATCGCCGAGACCGGCGCCGACGTCGAGGAGCTGGCCTCGCTCGAGTACGCCAAGAGCGGCACGGGGCACGGTGTGCGGATCGTGCTCGCCGTGCCCAACGACCACCCGGCGACCTCGGCGGCCGACCTGCCGCCGGGGTCGCGGATCTCCACCGAGTACGTCAACCTGACGCGGCGGTTCTTCGAACGGGTGGGCGTCCCGGTGCACGTGGTGTGGTCCTACGGCGCGACCGAGGCCAAGGTCCCGCAGATCGTCGACGCGATCGTCGACGTGACCGAGACCGGCTCGACGCTCCGGGCGCACGGCATGAGGATCGTCGAGACGCTGCTCGAGTCCGAGGTCCTGCTGATCGCCAACCGCGAGGCGGCGGCCGACCCCGTCAAGCGCTCGGCGATGGACGACGTGACCACCCTGCTGCTCGGAGCGCTGCGGGCCGAGGGCCGCGTGCTGATCAAGCTCAACGTCTCCGCCGAGCGGCTGGCCGGCGTGCTGGAGGTCGTGCCGGCGATGAAGGCGCCCACCGTCTCCCCGCTCTCCGAGGGCGGCTACGCCGTCGAGACGGTGGCCGAGAAGCGGTCGGTGAACACGCTGATCCCGGAGCTCAAGGCCCGGGGCGCGACGGACATCCTCGAGCTCCCGATCTCCAAGATCGTCCCCTGAGCGATGTTGACAGCCCGTGGAGCGCTCGGGCACACTCCCCGCATGTCTGAGCGGCGGTTCAACCTCGCGCTGAACCGGCCCGCCGGCGTATCGGGACCCTAGGCGCGCCGGACCGGGCGACATCGGCCCGCGCGCGCCGTACCCCAGGACCTCCCGCGTTCCGCGGGAGGTCGTCCGTGTCCGCCTCCGCCGATGCACGAGGAGCCCGACATGCCGACCAGACCCCGCACCAACCACGACCGGATCCGCCGCGAGGCCGAGGCCCTGGACGCCCACTGGCGGGCCCATGCCCGCTGGCGCGGAGTGGTCCGCCCCTACACCGCCGAGGACGTGGTCCGCCTCCGCGGCTCGATCGTCGAGCAGCACACGGTGGCCACGCTCGGCGCCCACCGCCTGTGGCACCTGCTGAACCGCCGGCCGTACCTGGCGGCGCTCGGCGCGCTCTCGGGCGGCCAGGCCGTCGAGATGGTGAAGGCCGGCCTCCCGGCGGTCTACGTCTCGGGCTGGCAGGTCGCGGCCGACGCGAACCAGGCCGGGCAGACCTACCCGGACCAGAGCCTGTACCCGGCAAGCTCGGCCCCCGCCTTGGTCCGGCGGATCGTGAACGCCCTGCGGCGGGCCGACCAGATCGCCTGGGCCGAGGGTGACGCCGGGACCTGCTGGATGGTCCCGATCGTGGCCGACGCCGAAGCCGGGTTCGGGGGGCCGCTCAACGTGTTCGAGCTGGTGAAGGCCCTGATCGAGGCGGGGGCCTCCGGCGTGCACCTGGAGGACCAGCTCGCGTCGGAGAAGAAGTGCGGGCACCTGGGAGGCAAGGTGCTGGTGCCGACGTCGCAGTTCGTCCGCACGCTCGCCGCGGCGCGGCTGGCCGCCGACGTGCTCGACGTGCCGACCGTCCTGATCGCGCGCACCGACGCCGACGCGGCCACGCTCGTGACCAGCGACGCCGACGAGCGCGACCGGCCCTTCCTCACGGGCGAGCGGACGCCCGAGGGCTTCTTCCGGGTCCGTCCGGGGCTCGAGGCCGCGATCGCCCGCGGGCTCGCCTACGCTCCGTACGCCGACGTGCTGTGGTGCGAGACCTCGACCCCGGACCTCGAGCAGGCGCGCTCGTTCGCCGAGGCGATCCACCGGCGGTTCCCCGGGAAGCTCCTCGCCTACAACTGCTCCCCTTCGTTCAACTGGCGACGGCACCTGTCCGACGGGCAGATCGCCCGGTTCCAGGACGAGCTGGGTCGGGCGGGGTATCGGTTCCAGTTCGTCACGCTCGCCGGGTTCCACGCCCTGAACGCGTCGATGTTCGAGCTGGCCCACGGCTACGCGCGCGAGGGCATGAGCGCGTACGTGCGGCTCCAGGAGCGCGAGCTGGCGCTCGAGGAGCTCGGCTACACCGCCACGCGGCACCAGGCCGAGGTCGGCACCGGCTACTTCGACCGGGTCTCGGAGGTGGTGGGCAGCTCGTCGAC
>JBHGAT010000288.1:0-2985 GCA_041946645.1 Candidatus Velamenicoccus archaeovorus
CGGCCGTCTCCAAGGCGATCTGCCGGGCCCGGTCCAAGCGCGCGTCGGCGAACAGGTCTCGGGGGCCGATCAGCCATCCCGCGTGGACCGGAACCCGGTCCGGGGGGTGCACAGCCGGACCGTGCGGTTCCGGCTCAGGTCCAGCACCTCGAACCCGATCTCCGCGTCCCCGGGGCCCAGCCCGCGGAGGTTCCCGCTGAACGCGTCGGAGAGCAGGTCCTGTCCGGGCCGTGCAGGCCAAGGCCCGCCGCCCACCGCCGCCTCGGTGCGCGATCTGGCCACCGCCATCGTCTCCGGGTGGCCACGCGGGATCGCGGGCTCAGCCCAGGTACGAGGCGGGGTCCTCCATGAAGTCCTCCATGCAGGCCTTCGAGCAGAAGGAGTAGGTCGTGCCCTCGTGCTCGAACCGCCACTCGGCGGACTGGGGGTCGACCTCCATGCCGCAGACGGGATCGATCTCCATCGTGTCCTCCTCGGTCGGGCCGGCCGAGCCGGCCGTGGGTCGGCGGATGCTCCGAGGCTCGCCGCTCGCGACCGCCGGGGGCGGACGCACCCAGGCAGGATAGGCTCGATCTTGGCACCCCGGATGGAGACGCACCGCCAGGGAAGGAGGCTCGATGCAGCGGAGGGAGCGGTCCGGCATGTCGGTTGCGGCGATCGTGGTCGTGGCCGGCGGCGCCCTGGCGGCCGGAGGGTCCCTGCTCACGTGGGCGAGCGCCACCGCGGGCGGGTTCAGCGTCTCGGCCAGAGGGCTGGATGGGTGGGAGGGCAAGCTCACGTTGGCCGGCGGCGCCATCATGCTCATCGCGGGCGTGGCGGCGCTGGCCGGGTCGGGCTCGAGCCGCCTGCGGGGCTCGGCGGTGATCGGCGGGCTGGTCGTGGCGGGCGTGGGCATCTACACGGCCGCGACGGCGAAGGACCAGGTGGTCGACGGGGCCGCCGCGGAGATCGCCAGGCAACTGGACGTGCCCCTGGCCCAGGCTCGCGACGCGATCCGGACCACGATCGACACGGGCCTGCTCTCGATCGGCCTGGAGGTCGGGCTGTACCTCGTGATCGTCGGGGGGGTGCTGGGGGCGGCCGCCGCGGTGCTGGCCTGGGCGAGCTCCCGCCGGGAGCCGGGGGCCTCCACCCTCGGACGGGGGATCGACACCGGCTGGACGATGCCGGCACCGGCGGCCCCGGTGGGCGCCCCCGATCCGACGGACCCCGATCCGACGGGGACCCCTGCCCCGATCGCGCCCCCCGGCTCGAACCCGTGGGCCACGCCGGGGACGCGCGAGCGTCCGCCGGGGACGCCCACACCGCCTCCCCCGCCGAGCCCCGGGCCGATGACCCCGACCCATCCCGAGCCGGATCCGCCCGGCTCGGTCCCCGAGCGGTAGGAGGTCGCGGTGCGCTCGACCGAGCTCCGGATCGATACCTCGGGTCGGCGGGTGGTCGACATCACCGAGCCGGTCCGGGCGTTCGTCGCCGAGGGCGGTGAGAGCGGGCTCGTCCACGTGTTCCTGCCCCACGCCACGGCCGGCGTCGCGCTGATGGAGACGGGATCGGGGTCCGAGCCCGACCTGGAAGAGCTGCTCGGGCGGCTGCTCCCGCGGGACGACCGCTACGCGCACCGCCACGGGTCCGTGGGCCACGGCGGGGACCACCTGCTGCCGGTGCTGATCTCGCCGTCGCTCACGGTGCCGGTCGAGGACGGTCGGTTGATCCTCGGCACCTGGCAGCGCATCGTGGTGATCGATCCGAACCGGGAGAACGATCGCCGCCGTGTGCGGCTCCAGGTGCTCGCCGGCTGAACCCTCGCCGGCGCCGGCGTCGGGGCCGTCGAGGAGCGCCTACAGGTACTGGCCGGGCGGACGCTCCGCGCCCTCGGCCGGCGACGCCACGGCCTGGACGTCGCGTTCCCGCAGGAGCAGGAAGTCCTCGCCGTCGAGCTCGACCTCCAGGCCGGCCTGCGGGAGGAACAGCACCCGGTCGCCCACCTTCACGCTGCGGACGTCCGGTCCCACCAGCTCGACCTGGGACCACAGGCATCGCCGCGCCGCCGAGACCGCGGTGGCCGGGATCAGCAGACCGCCCCGCGACGTCCGCTCGCCGTTCTCGGGGTGCTTCACCACGATGCGGTCGCCGGTCAGGCGCACCTCGGTGGCGGGCTGCGTGCGACGGCGCCGGGTGGCGCCCGACCCGCGGGTCGGCGTGGCTCGGGGCATGTCGCCAGCGATTCTAGCTACGGCGGTGCCGGCGACACCGTGAGCGCACCGGCCGGCACCGATCGGGCATGGGTAGGATGCGTCCCGCGATGAAGGCCTCGGAGCTCCTCGAGCGAGCCGTCGCGACGCTCAAGGCGTCGCCGGCGATCGATCACTGGCAGAAGGATCGCGAGGAGATCGAGACCGAGGACCTCCTGGCCCACGCCATGGGCGTGGATGAGGTGGACCCGGACGACGACGTGCCGGCGCCGGCGCGGCGACGGTTCGAGCGGATGATCGCCCGGCGCGCCGAGGGTGAGCCGGTCCAGCTGATCAAGGGGTTCGCGGAGTTCCGCGGGCTGCACCTGACCTCCCGCCCGGGTGTGTTCGTGCCCAGGGACTCGACCGAGTTCCTGGCCGAGCAGGCCATCCGCCGGCTGCGCCGGCGAACGCGCGCGGTCGCCGTGGACCTGGCCACGGGCGGGGGGACGGTCGCGCTCGCCGTGGCCAACGAGACGCGCGGCGTCCGCGTCTTCGGGACCGACGTCTCCTCGGCGGCGATCCGGGTCGCGAGGGCCAACGCCAAGCGGCTGCGACTGCGCGCCACGTTCGTGCGCGGGGACCTGTTCGGGGGGCTCCCGACCGCGCTCCGAGGATCGGTCGACGTGATCACGCTCCACCCCCCGTACGTGGCCAAGCGAGAGCTGCGGGAGCTGCCCGACGAGATCCGCCGCTACGAGCCGGCGCACACGCTCACCGACAACAGCGTCGACGGGCTCGGGCTGATCCAGCG
>JBHGAT010000289.1:0-2957 GCA_041946645.1 Candidatus Velamenicoccus archaeovorus
ATGGGCAAGAGCCTGGTCTCGGTGGGGGCGATGGCTCCCACGATGCTCGACGGCGACCCGATCCGAGCCGCGCTGTCCGACCCCGACCGCCGCCGTGAGATCGACTCGCTCCTGGCCGACTGCAGGGCCCGCGTCCGCACCCTCTTGCAGCAGAAGAGGCACGTGGTCGAGGGCGTCCGCGACGCGCTCCTGGACCGGGAGGAGCTGATCGGCGACGAGATCGAGGCCCTCATGGCGGAGCTGGGCGAGCGCGAGCCCATCGAGGTCGCCGTCGGCGTGACCGCGGGCACGGGTGAGCCGCGCGGGGTGCTCGGGCCGGGCGGGCCCCTGCCCGGCGGGAACGGCCACGGACCGGGCGGCGACGGCGCCCCGCCGCCGAGGCCCGATCTGCCGTAGCCGGCCGGGCTGCGCCGTCGCTCCGGGCGTTCCGGGGACCGCGGGTATGCTTCCCGGCATGCGGCTCTACGACTCGCTGACGCGCGAGGTGCACGAGGTCGTCCCGGCCGACGGGACGACCGTGAAGATCTACTCGTGCGGTCCGACCGTCTACCGGTACATCCACATCGGCAACATGCGGTCGTTCATGCTCGGCGACCTGATCCGCCGCGGCCTCCGCTTCGAGGGCTACGACGTGACGTGGATCATGAACATCACCGACGTCGGGCACATGACCGACGAGGTGAGCGACTCCGGGCGCGACAAGATGGAGCTGGCGGAGGCCGACGAGGGCCTGTCGGCGGCGGAGATCGCCGAGAAGTACACGGACGCGTTCCTCGAGGACGCGGACCTGGTGGGGATCGAGCGGGCAGACCTGTACCCGCGGGCCACCCAGCACATCCCCGAGATGATCGCGATCATCCAGACGCTGCTCGAGAAGGGGCACGCCTACGAGGTCGACGGGACGGTCTACTACGACGTGACCACGTTCCCGTCGTACGGGAAGCTCTCGGGGAACACGCTCGACCAGCTCCGGGCGGGGCACCGGCAGGAGCTGGCCACCGACCCCAACAAGCGGCACCCCGAGGACTTCGCCCTGTGGAAGAAGGCCGGGCCCAACCGCCTGCTGAAGTGGCCGAGCCCGTGGGGCGACGGTTACCCCGGGTGGCACATCGAGTGCTCGGCGATGTCCATGAAGCACCTCGGCGAGCGCTTCGACGTCCACACGGGCGGCAACGACAACAAGTTCCCCCACCACGAGGACGAGATCGCGCAGTCCGAGGGCGCCGTCGGCCACCAGGTGGTGTCGATCTGGGTGCACGGCGGGTTCCTCCAGATGGGCGGCCAGAAGATGGCCAAGTCCGCCCAGAACATCAAGCGCGTGACCGACCTGGCCGAGCAGGGGATCGATCCGCTGGCGTACCGCCTGCTCTGCTTCGGGACCCGCTACCGCAGCGAGATGGACTTCAGCTGGGAAGCCCTGGAAGGACAGCATCGGCGCCTCATGGAGCTCCGACGCCGGATGGCCGGTTGGGCGCAGGAGCCGGGCCCCGACCCCCAGGCCGGACCGTCTCCCGCGGCGGCAGAGCTCGATCGGCGGTTCCGGGCCGCGGTGGCCGACGACCTGGACATGCCCCAGGCCCTGGTGGTCCTGAACGAGACCGTGGGCGCCCCCGACGTGAGCGGTGCCGAGAAGCACGCCCTGCTGCGGTCCTGGGATGCCGTCCTCGCCCTGGACCTGGACCGGGAGGCTCGGGAGGTGTGGGAGCCCACCCCGGAGATGCTCGGACTCGTGGCCGAGCGCGATGCCGCTCGGGCGGCCAAGGACTTCGCCACGGCGGACGCGATCCGCGCTCGTCTCCAGGCCATGGGTCTGGAGGTCATGGACACCCCGGACGGGACCAGGGTCCGCCCGGCGCGCTGAGCGGGGTCCTCCGGCCGGGCGGGTCACGCGACCCGGGCCCCGGCCGGCCCTTCAGGCCACCACCTGGAGCTCGCGGCTGGCCTCGTTCAGCCGGGTGGCGCCGTCCTCGGTGACGGCCACCACGTCCTCGATGCGGACCCCGAACCGGTCCTCGAGGTAGATCCCGGGCTCGATCGAGAACGTCATGCCGGGCTCGAGCGGCGTGCGATCGCCGGCCACGATGTACGGCTCCTCGTGCGTCTCGAGCCCGATCCCGTGGCCGGTGCGGTGGAGGAACCGGTCCCCGTAGCCGGCCTCGGAGATGACCGCCCGGGCGACCTCGTCCACCTGCCCGGCCGGGACCCCGGGCCGGACCGCCTCGAAGGCCGCCTGCTGGGCCCGCCGGACGGTCCCGTACACCTCCTCGAACCCCTCGGGCGGCGTGCCCACCACGACCGTCCGGGTGATGTCCGAGCCGTAGCCGCCGACGAACCCTCCGAAGTCCATGACGACGGCGTCGCCGGCCCTCACCACGCGGTCGCCCGGGTCGTGATGGGGCGAGGCGCCGTTGGGGCCCGAGCCCACGATCGTGAACCCGACCTGCTCGTGCCCGTGGGACCGGAGCAGCTCGGCCAGGTCCTGCGCCAGGTCCCGTTCGCGTCGGCCCGCGAACGCACGGGTCTTGATGGCCCGGAAGGCGGCGTCGGCCCCCGCCCCTGCCCGGGCCATCCGCTCCAGCTCGTCCGCGTCCTTGCGCGCCCGGAGCAGCGGGAGCACGGCGCCCCGCGGGACCAGCTCGCACCGGGGCGCCTCCCGCTGCAGGCCCAGCACGTGCGAGGCCCACGCCTGGTCGGAGATCGCGTACCGGCCGGGCGCGAGCAGTCGAGCGGCCGCGACGTACGGGTCCTCGCCGTCGCTCCACGGGACGAGCTCGACCCCGGTCGTGCCCGGCGCGACGGCGGCGGCCGGGCGCTCCAGCGCAGGGACCAGCATCGTCGGGACCCGACCGGGGCGGAGCACCAGCAGCGTGAGGCGCTCGAGCGGGGGTGGCGCGTGCCCGGTGAGGTACCACAGGTCGGGACCGGGCGTGGTCAGCAGCCCGTCGAGCCCGGCCGCC
>JBHGAT010000029.1:0-11903 GCA_041946645.1 Candidatus Velamenicoccus archaeovorus
GCGGAGCCGTCGGAAGTACGGGCGCGCCCCCTCGGCGTCCTCCGTGAGCGGGGGGATCGTCATGAGCCCGACCAGCTGGAGCCCGTCCACCGACGCCAGCTCCGCGACCGCCTCGGGGAGGGCCTCGGGCGCCACGCCGCCGCGGACGCCGGTGAAGTCGACCTCGACCAGCCCGGCGAGCCGACGCCCCCGGGACAGGGCTCGGCGGGCCAGCCGCTCCACCGCCCGGCCCGGCACGAGCGTCTGCACCACGTCGGCCAGGTCGGCCACGTGATGGGCGGTGTGGCTCTGGAGCGTGCCGATGAAGTGCCAGCGCGCGTCGGGCGCGGCCTCGCGCTTGGCCCGGAGCTCCTGGACGTAGTTCTCGCCGAAGTCCCGGACGCCGGCTTCCCGAGCCCACGCGATCGCCCCGGCCGGCACGGTCTTGCTCGCGGCCACCAGCCGCACGTCCGACGGATCGCGCCCGGCGCGCTCGCAGGCGGCGTCGATCGCGCGGCGGACGCGCGCCACACCCTCGACCACGGCCTCGCGCGAGCGGCCCATCGGGCTCGGAACGTACCAGCGCGGACAGCGCGTGCCGCGACATCCGAGGCGTGGTTCGGATCGCCGGTCGCTAGCGCAGACGCATCGCCAGGGCCAGGTGGCGGCCGGTCGCCCCGTCCCGCCGGAACGAGAAGAACCGATCGCGCTCGCAGGCCGTGCACGTGCCCGTGTCGTCGACGCGCCGGATGCCCTCGCGCCGGAGCGCCCCGCGGGTGGTGGCCACCAGGTCCAGGTACGTCCGACCACGCCGGCGCTCCGCCACCGCCCGGCCGCACCCCGCCCCCACCGCGGCGACGACCTCCTCCCCCACCTCGTAGTGGCACGGGCCGATGGCCGGGCCGAGCGCCACGTGGACCTCGGCTCGCTGAGGGAACAGGTCGGCGGCCCGCCCGATCATGCCGGAGGCCAGGCCGCGCCATCCCGCGTGGAACAGGACCACCCGTGGCTCGGCCGGTGCGGCCATCACGCCGATCACGCAGTCCGCGCTGAACGCCCCCAGGGGCATCCCGGCGCTCCGGGTGTGCAGGCCGTCAGCGAGGGCGAAGGCCCGGGGTGGGCCGTCGTAGCCGTCGCGGATCCGGCCTCGACCGACCGGCATCAGCCGCGTGCCGTGGACGAAGCCGGGGATGGGGAACGCGGTCACCCCGAACGCCTCCGCCACCTTCCGGCGGTTCGCGGCCACGGCCGCGGGGTCGTCGCCCACGCCGAAGGATCCGTTCAGCGAGGCGTACGGTCCGTGGCTGTACCCGCCGCTGCGCTCGAGGAACGCGGCGAGCACGCCGGACCGCTCCAACCGGCGCGACACGAGCGCGTGCATGCCGCCGGGCAACGGGCGTCGCTCGAACGGCTCCATGACCAGATGTTGCCAGAGGGACGGGGCGGGCCCCGGCTCGGAGGCGGGGGAAGGACGCCTCCGACCACCGGGGCCCGCCCCAGATCGCGTCCGCAGGGGCGGGGGTCCTCCGACTAGCTCTTGAGGAAATCGGGGATGTCGAGGTCCTCCTCGGCATCGAAGCTCACGGTCTCCGGCGCCGGCCGGAAGACCTCGTCCTCCTCCTCGACCAGGATCGAGGGCACCGGCTCGGGCTCCTCCCGACCGGCCGCGACCGGCAGCGGCGTGGGCTCCTCCAGCAGCCGCGAGATACGGCTCTCGACGCGCGCCGGGCGCTCGGCCAGCTTGTCGAACCCGGCGGCGATCACGGTGACCCGGACCTCGTCGCCCATGGCGTCGTCGACCACGGCGCCGAAGATGATGTTGGCGTCGGGATGGGCCACCCGTGTGATCGCGTCGGCCGCGCGGTTGACCTCGTGGAGCGTGAGGTCGGTGGGGCCGGCGATCGACAGCAGGACGCCCCGTGCCCCCTCGATCGACGACTCGAGCAGCGGTGAGCTGATGGCCGACTTGGCGGCCTCTTCGGCCCGATCCTCACCGGAGCCCTGGCCGATGCCCATCAGCGCGGAGCCGGCGCCGGTCATGACGGTCTTCACGTCGGCGAAGTCGAGGTTGATCAGCCCCGGGGTGGTGATGAGCGACGTGATGCCGTCCACCCCCTGGTACAGGACCTGGTCCGCCATGCGGAACGCGTCGACCATCGGGGTGTGCGGGTCGGAGACCTGGAGCAGCCGGTCGTTGGGAACGACGATGAGGGTGTCGACCGCCTTCTTCAGCTCCGTGATCCCGAGGTCGGCCTGGGTGGCTCGCATCCGGCCCTCGAACCCGAAGGGACGGGTCACCACGCCGATCGTCAGCGCGCCGAGGTTGCGGGCCAGCTCGGCCACCACGGGGGCCCCACCGGTCCCGGTGCCGCCCCCTTCGCCGGCGGTGATGAACACCATGTCGGCGCCCTTGAGGATCTCCTCGATCTCGTCCCGGTGCTCGTCGGCGGCCTGCCGACCCACCTCCGGGTCGGAGCCGGCGCCCAGGCCCCGGGTGGTCTCGCGACCGATGTCGAGCTTCACTTCAGCGTCAGACATCAGCAGGGTCTGCGCGTCGGTGTTCACCGCGATGAACTCGACACCGCGGAGGCCCGATTCGATCATCCGGTTCACCGCGTTGACGCCCCCGCCGCCGATCCCGACGACCTTGATGACGGCGAGGTAGTTCTGAGGAGTCTCCATCCTGCGACCTCCGCTCCCGGGCGGCACCGCCCCCCGGTCTACCTGGGGAAACGCCGTACCAGATCCTCCCGATTCACGCTCCGCCGCGGGATCTCCACGGGCGTGGCCCAGGGCCTCGCCGGGAGATTGAACCTCAACTAGAACGTGATTGTTATATCTACTTCACGTACAGTGGGTCAACGTACTATCCGACTGCAGGTCCCGTCAAGTGAGCTTGGTCCCGGATTGCTGGCAGCGTTGGCAATCCGTCAACCGCCCACGATGGCCGCCGGCGCGTCCGGAGCCACCAGGCTGATCTCCCGGAACGTCGTCGCCTGCCCCCGGGCCCAGGCCAGGATGGCTCGGAGGGCGTCGGCCTTCTCCACCAGATGGTCGGTCCACCCGAAGTCCACCGGCAGCCCGCCCGACAGCCACAGGCGCACCGTCCCGTCGGCCCCCAGCGTCACCCGGCGGACCGCGTCTCGGACCCGTGGCGCGAGGACCCCGAGCGCCCGGGCCGGTCCCGACAGCGACGGAGGCGGCCCCTGGAGCGCGGGCCGCGGCGGCGGCACGATCACCGGCAGCCGCGTCCCTCGCGGCGCCTCCCCCAGGGTCACCCCGTCCCCGGCGATCAGGAGCCGCCCGGACCGAGCGTCGACCACGGCCACGGGGACCCGTTCGAGGACCCGGATCCGGATCGTGAACGGCAGGTCGCGGACGACGGTGGCCCGGGCGATCCAGGGTTCCTCCTCGAGCCGCCGAGCGGCGGCCCCCGTGTCCGCCCAGATCGCGTTCGTCGCGGTCGAGATCCCGGACAGCCGCACGACCTCCTCCGGCGACAGGTGCGAGGCCCCGGTGACGGCGATCCGGCGGACGTGGAAGAGGCTCGAGCGCGACAGCGCCCCCGCCGTCAGCGCCACCAGCAGCGCCGTACCGAGCAGCGCCAGCGCCAGACGGACCCCGCCGGGGCGCGACCGACCCTCACCGAAGGACGAGATCGAAGTGTCCAACGAGGTGCACCTCCGGTTCCAGGTGGACGCCGGATCGGGCCGCGACGAGATCCTGCACCGCGCGGATCAGCCGGACCACGTCGGCCGCTCGCGTCCCGTCCGAGGTGACGATGAAGTTGGCGTGCTTGCCCGACACCCGGGCCCCGCCGACCGACAGCTCCTTGCCACCGGCCGCCTCGATCAGCCGCGCGGCGTGATCGCCCGGCGGGTTCTTGAACACGCTGCCGCAGTTGGGCTCGGCGAGCGGCTGCGTCCGACGCCGCCACTCCCGCGCTTGGTCCATCCGGGTTCGGATCCGCGGAGGATCCTCGGGCCGGAGGCGGAGCCTCGTCCCGACGACCACGCCGTCCTCCGGCAGCTCCGAGGCCCGGTACCGGAACCCGGCGTCCGCGGCCGGGATCCGCCGGGAGGCCCCGGCGTGGAGCTCGAAGACCTCGACGGTCTCGACGACCTGCGACATCTCCCCGCCGTGCGCCCCGGCGTTCATGCGCACGGCGCCGCCCACCGAGGCCGGGATGGCCACCCCGAACTCGAGCCCCGAGAGGCCGTGCTGCAAGGCGATCCCGGCCAGCGCCGGGAGCGGCATCGAGCCCCCGGCGGCCAGCGTCTGGCCGTCGCGCGCGGCCCACCGGTACCCCCGGCCGAGCCGCAGGACCAGCCCGGGGAACCCCTCGTCGGACACCAGCAGGTTCGAGCCCTTCCCGATCACCACGACGGGCAGCCCCGTCTCGCGGACGGCCTCCCCCGCCGCCACGAGGTCATGCTCCGACGCCGGTTCGAGGTAGACGGCCGCCGGCCCACCGATCCGGAACGTCGTGAGCGACGCCATGGGGAACCGCGTCCGCACCCGATCGCCGCAGGCGGCCCGGAGGATCGCTTCGCATCGGTGGACGGCCTCGTTCACGCCCGCTCCTCCAGCCGCTCCAGCACCTCGTCGGTGATCATCGGGATGTCGCCCGCGCCCATCATCAGGACCAGGTCCCCCGGGCGGATCTCGCGTGTCAGGAAGCGGACGACCTCGGCCCGGTGCGGGAGGTAGGCCACGCGCTGTCCGGGGGTCGCCGCCTCGGCCAGCGCGTTCGCCACGAGCTTGCCGGTGATGCCGGGGATAGGGTCCTCGTCGGCATGGTAGACGTCGGTCACGACAGCGAGGTCCACACCCGCCAGGCTCTCGCCGAGCTGCCGCCAGAGCGCTCGGGTCCGCGTGTACCGGTGGGGCTGGAACACCACCAGGAGCCGCTCGTGGCCGGCCCGCGGCGCCGCCGCGAGGGTGGTGACCACCTCGGTCGGATGGTGGGCGTAGTCGTCGTACAGATCGGCGCCGCGCGCCGAGCCCCGGTGCTCCAGGCGGCGCTTCACGCCGACGAAGTCATCGAGCGCTCGGGTCGCGCGCTCCGGCGGCACGCCGACCTCCCGGGCCGCGAGGATCGCGGCCAGCGCGTCCAGCTGGTTGTGGACCCCGGGCACGCGGAGCCGGAGCTCGACCGTGCGCCCGTCCTCCAGGCGAACGCTTCCCTCGGTCGCGGAGCGGACCGACAGGCGCACGTCGGCCGTCTCGGAGCGGCCGTACGTGACGGCCTCGCGTCCCGAGCGCCGGAGGGCGGTCGTGGCCCCCGCGTCGTCCGCGCACACCACGAGGCGCTCGGCCTGCGTCGCGAACCGCGCGAACGCCCCCTCGATCTGGGGCCGGCCCGCCTCGTAGAACGCGTGGTGGTCCGCCTCGATGTTGGTCACGATGGCGACGGCCGGTCGGAACAGGAGGAAGGAGCCGTCGCTCTCGTCGACCTCGACCACGAACAGGTCGCCGCCGCCGTGCTTCGCTCCGGATCCGATCTCGTTCAGGTCGCCGCCGATCACGAAGCTCGGGTCCAGCCCCTCGCGCTCGAGGATCGTCGAGAGCATCGACGTGGTCGTCGTCTTGCCGTGGGTCCCCGAGACGGCCAGGGTCCGGTGGCCCGTGGCCAACGCGGCCAGCACCTGGGCCCGGGCCAGGACCCGCAGACCGCGCCGCCGAGCTTCAGCCAGCTCGACGTTGCGCTCCTGGACGGCCGACGAGACCACCACGGCGTCCGGCTCCCCGATCTGCTCGGGACGATGACCGACGTGGACCGTGGCCCCCATCGCTCGGAGCTCGGCGACGCCCCGGTCCTTCAGGTCCGATCCCGTGACGCGGATCCCCCGGGCCAGCAGCATCCGGGCCAGGGTGCGCATCCCGTACCCACCGATCCCGATCAGGTGGGCCGATCGGATCGGCCCGAGGTCCGGTACCTCGAGGGTGGGGATGCTTCCCGGCGGCGGTACGAACAGCTCCTGGCCGACCGCGGTCGCCGGCTCGGGTGGTGCGGGGCTCCCCCCGCGCACCGAACGCTCGTCGCTCAACGCCGGGCCTCCAGCACGACCTGGGCGAGCTGCTCGGCCGCGTCCGGGCGTGCCCACGCGTGAGCTCGCGCCCCCATCACGCGCAGGCGCCCCCGATCGGCCAGCAGCTCGGTGATGCGACCGGCCAGCAGATCGCCCGTGAGCGCGTGATCCATGATGACGAGGGCGGCGCCGGCCCGTTGCAGCGCCCGGGCGTTGGCCTCCTGATGCCGGGCGGTGGCATGCGGGTACGGGACCAACACCGCCGGCAGGCCGCACACCGCGATCTCGGCGACCGTGGTCGCGCCGGCGCGACAGACCACCAGGTCTGCCACGGCGTAGGCCAGCTCGATCCGGTCGAGGAAGGGAAGGATGCGCACGCGCAGCGCCGCACCGCCCGGCACGTCGCGGGCGACCGCCTCGGCGTGGGCCGGCCCCGTCAGGATCAGGACCTGGAGGTCGTCCCGATCGCGCAGGCGCGTCAGCGCCTCGACGGTCGCGCGGTTCACGTGCTGCGCTCCCAGGCTGCCGCCGAACACCACGACGGTCCGCCGATCGTCCTCGAGCCCGAGCTCGGAACGGGCCTCCTTGGCCAGGCGCTCGCGCTCGGCTCGCACCGCCACGACCTGCTCCCGCACCGGGTTGCCGGTGACGACCGTCCGCGTGCGGCGCGGCAGGAGCCGGGCCGCCTCCGGGAACGACAGCGCCACCGCGCGTGCCGGCACGGCCAGCGCGCGGTTGGCCAGCCCCGGCACCGCGTTCTGCTCGTGCAGCACCAGGGGGCGCCGCCCGCGGAGCGCCGCCAGGGCGGCGGGGACGCTCACGTACCCGCCCATCCCGACCACCACGTCGGCGGTCTCCACCAGGGGCGCGCAGGCGCGCACCGATCGGATCGCGGCGATGGGCGCCCGGAGCGCCTCGAGCGACACCGCGCGGACGAACGGCCGGGCATCGACCGCCTCGAACGGGAACCCGGCCGCCGGGACGAGCCGCGCCTCCTGCCCCCGGGCGGTCCCCACGAACCCCACCTCGGCCCCGTCGGCCGTGAGGCGCCGAGCCAGGGCCAGCGCCGGGAACACGTGCCCCGCGGTGCCGCCGCCGGCGATCAGGACCCTCATGCCGCCCGCCTCCTCCGCGCCCGCGGTGCCGGACGTCGGGCGGCCGCCCGGGCCGGCGCGACGGCGACGTTCACCAGCACGCCGACCGCCGCGAGCGAGACCACCAGGGACGAGCCCCCGTACGAGAGCAGCGGCAGCGGGACGCCCGTGACCGGGAGCAGACCCGTCACGGCGCCGAGGTTCACGACCACCTGCAGGCCGAACCACGAGACGATCCCCGTCGCCAGCAGGCGCCCGAACACGTCCGGCGCCCGGACGGCGATCCGAACCCCGGCGTACAGGAGGAGCCCGAACGCCGCCAGCACGGCCAGCTCGCCGAGGAGCCCGAGCTCCTCACCGAGGATCGAGAAGATGAAGTCGGTGTGGGCGTTCGGCACGTACATCCACTTCTGCCGGCTGGCCCCGAGCCCCACGCCGAGCCATCCCCCGGAGCCGAGCGCGATCAGCGACTGCATCAGCTGGTAGCCCGTGTTCTGCGGGTCGGCCTCGGGATGCAGGAACGCGGTGATCCTGGCCCACTGGTACGGCTTGAGCATCACCAGCGCCGTCGCCACCATCGTCACGGTCCCCGCGAGCAGGACGCGCAGGCGCACGCCGGCGGCGAACAGCATGAGCAGGAGCGTCCCGACGAGGATCGTGGTGGTCCCCAGGTCCGGCTGCAGGAACACCAGCCCGCACATCGCCCCCACCACCGGCAGGAGCGGGAGCGCCACGTGACCGAGCTCGTCGAGCTTGCCCCACTTCTTGGCCAGCACGGCCGACGCGAACACCACCAGCGTCAGCTTGGCGATCTCCGACGGCTGGATCGTGACCGGTCCCAGGGCGATCCACCGCGTCGAGCCGTAGGCGGAGACGCCGGCGGTCGGGTGCAGGAGCACCAGGGCGAGCAACCCGACGGTGATCGCGAGCAGCAGCAGGGCGAGCCGTCGCCACGCCTGGTACCGCATCCGTGCCGTCAGCACGAGCGCGCCGGTCCCCACGATCGCGTACGCGGCCTGCCGCTTGAAGAACAGGAAGCTCGATCCGTACTGGGCGTACGCGGAGACCGAGCTCGCCGACAGCACCATGACCAGGCCGCCCAGGACGAGGAACGCCGTGGCCGCCAGCAGGGCCACGACGGTCCGGCGGGTGGCCACCTCGGGTCGAACCCTGGACGCGACGACCGGCGCCGATCGGACCAGCCGGAGGTGGGGCGCGCGCATCGAGGCCTCAGCGCGAGCCATGGGCCACCTCCCGTGGGAGCGCTCGAGCGGCCGCGGCGAACCGCTCCCCCCGCTCCGTGTAGTCGCGGAACATGTCCCAGCTCGCGCAGGCCGGCGCGAGCAGCACCGTGCCGTGCTCCGGCGCCAGCGCGAACGCGACCCGCACCGCCTCCTCGATCGAGCCCGCGGTGCGCACGGGCACGCGTCCGTCGAACAGCGACACGAGGACGGACGCGGCCTCCCCGATAGCCACCAGGCCGGCCAGCGAGCCGGCCCCCTGGAGCAACGGGGCGAGGTCGGCGCCCTTGGCCAGCCCGCCGGCGATCAGCACGACCTCCCGCCGACCGGTCAGGGCGTGGAGCGCCGCGTGGACGTTGGTCGCCTTCGAGTCGTCCAGGAACCGCACGTCGCCGACGCGGGCCACCTCCTGGCCGCGGTGCGGCAGCAGCGTCGCGTCTCGGAGCCCCCGGGCCACGGCCTCGGCGCCGAGCCCGAACGTCAACGCCGCAGCGGCGGCGGCCGCCGCGTCCGCCCGGAACCCCGCCTGGTCGAAGGGGGGGCGGCCGAGCGCGACCTCGCGGCCGAGCCGCGAGACGAGCTCGCCCCCGGCGTACCCCACGCCGCCGGCATCCGGCTCGCCCAGCCCGAACCAGACCACCCGGCAGGGTGCGGAGCGCGACACGGCGGCGGCCGCAGGGTCCTCGGCGTTGCCGACGTGCGCGTCGTCGGGACCCTGCAGCTCGAGGATCCGGGCCTTGGAGGCCACGTAGCCCTCCATGGACCCGTGCCAGTCGAGGTGGTCGGGGGCCAGGTTCAGCAGGACGGAGACCCGAGGGTGGAGCCGGTGGTGGAAGCGGAGCTGGAACGAGGAGGTCTCCACCGCGAGCGCCTCGTGCCCCTCGCGCGACGCGCTCGAGAAGGGGTGCCCGATGTTGCCGCAGGCCACGGCGTCGAGCCCCGCCGCCCGCATCATGCTCGCCACCAGCGTCGTGGTGGTGGACTTGCCGTTGGTCCCGGTGATGGCCACGTACGGCACGTCGCACAGGCGCGCCCCGACGTCGAGCTCGCTCCACACGGGCAGGCCGAGCTCGGCCGCCCACCGCAGGACGTCCGCATGCTCCGGCACGCCGGGGCTCGCCACCACCGCTGCGGCGCCCTCGAGGTGCTCGCGACGGTGCCCGCCCAGGCGCACGTCGACGCCCCACGAGCGGACCTCGTCCGCGCCGGCCACGTCATCGCGCGCCTCGGTCACGAGCACCGATGCCCCTTCCTCGGCCAGCGCACGCGCGGCCGCCCGGCCGGCGACGCCGAGCCCGATCACGGCGATCCGCAGGCCGTCGAACGCCCCCCGCCGGCTCATCCGGTCCCCCCGCGCGCGAGGAAGTCCGCGTAGAACAGGCCGATCCCGATGGCCACGCACATCCCCGCCACGATCCAGAACCGGACGATCACCGTGAACTCGGGCCAGCCGGCCAGCTCGAAGTGGTGGTGGATCGGCGACATCCGGAAGATCCGCCGGTGGAACCCGCGGAACGCGATCACCTGGAGGATCACCGAGGTGGCCTCGAGCACGAACAGCCCGCCGAGGATCACCAGCAGCAGCTGGGTATCGGTCACGATCGCGAGCGCCCCGAGCAGCCCGCCGAGCGCCAACGAGCCCGTGTCCCCCATGAAGATCCGGGCCGGCGCCGCGTTCCACCAGAGGAACCCCGCGACGGCGCCGACCGCCGCGCCGGCGACGATGGCCACGTCGAGCGACGCGTTCACGCCGACGTGGTAGCAGGCGTCGAGCGGCTCGAGCCCGCACGCGTGCCGGTACTGCCAGAAGGAGATGTAGACGTACGCCGACAGGACCAGGATGGACGAACCGGAGGCCAGCCCGTCGAGCCCGTCGGTGAGGTTCACGGAGTTCGCGCTGCAGATCAGGATGACCATCACCCACACGTAGAACATCGCTCCGAGGTGCACGCCGGTCTCGCGCACGAACGACAGGTCCATCGGCACGTCGGCAACCCGCACCGCGACGGCCCCGAAGATCAAGGCGACGACGGCCTGGCCGACCACCTTGCCGGTCTTGGACAGCCCCAGTGACCGGCGGTGCCGGACCTTGATGAAGTCGTCGACGAACCCGACCAGCCCCAGCCCCACCGTGGCCACGAGCACCGCCAGCCCCGCGCCCGTGACGGTCGCGAACACGAACCGGGTGGCCACGTACGCGACCAGGACCCCCACCACGATGACGGTCCCGCCCATCGTGGGCGTCCCCATCTTCTCGAGGTGGGTCCGGGGTCCGTCCTCGCGGATGTGCTGCCCCCAGCCCCACACGCGGAACAGCCGGATCGCCACGGGGGTCCCGAGCAGCGTGATGGCCATCCCCACCGCGGCCGCCAGCAGGATCGCCCTCACGCCAGCGCCTCCGCCACGCGCTCGAGGCCGGCCACACGCGACCCCTTCACCAGGACCACGTCCCCGGCCCGGGCCCACGCGCGCACGTCGGTCGCGGCGTCCTCGGGCCGGTCGTAGGAGGCCACGTCCTCGGGCAGCTGGCCCTCCCGGATCGCCGCCCGCGCGATGGCCCGCGCTTCCTCCCCCACCGTGACCAGCCGGTCGACCCCGAGCCGCACGACCAGCTCCCCGAGCCGCTCGTGCTCCGCGAGCGAGACCGGCCCGAGCTCCGCCATGTGCCCGAGCACGGCGACGAGCCGGCCCTCGCGGGCCATCCAGCGAGCCGCCCGCAGGCCGGCGGCCATGGACTCGGGATTGGCGTTGTACGCGTCGTTCACCACCCGGATGCCGCCGGCCGTCGTGAACGTCTCCATGCGCCAGCGCGAGATCCGGGCGCCCTTCAGCGCGACGGCGCAGTCGGCCGCCGAGACCCCCAGGGCGAGCCCGCACGCCGCCGCAGCCAGCGCGTTCGACACCATGTGGGAACCGGGCACCGGCAGCTCGACCGGCTCCCGCGCCCCGTCCGCCACCAGATCGAACCCGGCACACCCCGCGTCGTTCAGCCGGACCCCCTCGGCCCGCACCTGGGCGCCGGGATCCTCCCCGAACGTGATCACGCGCGCCGGCGTCCGCCCCGCCAGGGCGGCCACCACGGGGTCGTCGGCGTTCAGGACGGCGACGCCGTCCCCGTCGAGCGCCTCCACGGGTTCGGCCGAGGCCTCGACGATGGCCTCCCACGAGCCGAAGATCCCCATGTGGGCCAGGCCCACGTTGGTCACCACGACGATGCGCGGCCGGGCCACACGGCAGAGCAGGGCGACGTCGCCGGGGTGCCGGGCCCCCATCTCCGCGACCACCACCTCGACGCCCTCGGGCGCGCCCAGCATCGTGAGCGGCAGCCCGATCTCGTTGTTGAACGACGCCGGGCTCGCGTGGACGCGGAAGCCTGCCGACAGCACCGCCGCCGTGAGGTCCTTGGTGGCCGTCTTGCCGTTCGCGCCGGTGACGCCGACCACGGTCGCGTCCATGCTCCCTCGCTCGTCGGCGGCGAGGTCCAGCAGCGCCCGGCCGGGGTCGTCGACCACCACGAGCGGACCCGAGGCCTCCACGGTCCGCCCGACCAGCGCCCC
>JBHGAT010000290.1:0-2954 GCA_041946645.1 Candidatus Velamenicoccus archaeovorus
GGAGCGGCCGCCCGCGCAGCTCGTCCAGGGCGTGGGCCCCGAGGCCCACCGCCAGGAAGAACGCCAGCACCGTCTCCCCCAGCCACCGTAGGTCCACGACGTCCGTCAGGCAGGCCCCGATCACGACGTACGAGAGGTGCCAGAGCGTGTACGGAGGGTGCAGCAGCGTCCAGTAGTCGCGCCAGCCCCCCGAGCGCAGCGCGTAGAACGCGGGTCGCTCGGCGCGCTCAGCCATCGGTCACCGCGGTGCGCTTGACGCCCCACACGAGGACCGCGGCTCCCAGCCCCATGACCCGGGTCCGGAGGTGACGCATCCCGGCCTCCTGCCACATCCGGACCTGGTCCGGCAGCGGGTGGCGCCGGGCGAAGTCCTCGATGCTCGGCCCGAGGAACCGCCCGGTCCGGAACCAAGCCGGCGAGACCAGCCATCCGACCGCCGGGAGCACGGTCCGGGTGTACACCGTCCATCCCGCCCGCAGGTACGGGTCGCGGGGAACGTGGAACTCGAGCCCGGCCATCACGCCACCCGGGCGGAGCACCCGCGCGAGCTCGACCAGCGTCGCGGCCGGATCGTCCACGTAGCGGAGCAGGTACGTGAAGGTCACGCCGTCGAACGCCCCGTCGGGGAACGGCAGCTGCTCGGCCCGACCCCGCACGAACGCGATCCGGTCGGACAACCCGGCCCGCTCCACGGCCGCCACGCCACGACGGAGCATCGGCTCGCTCTGGTCCAGGCCCACGACCCGGACGTTCCGCCGGCGTGCCATCTCCCGGGCCACGAGTCCCGTCCCCGTGGCCACGTCCAGCACCCACGACCCGGGGATCGCGTTCACCCGCGAGACCAGGAACCGGCGCCACCGCGGGTCCTGTCCCATCGACAGGATCGCGCCCACGCGGTCGTACCCGGGGGCGATCCCCGCGAAGATCCGCTCGGCCAGGCGTGTGCGCTCGGATGCGATGGGCAGGAGCCTACGACGACGAGAGCAGCCCGGGGAGGTCCGCGATCGAGTCGATCACGTGGTCGGGCCTGCCGGGGGCCGCCTCGAGGTCCTCCGGGCGGAACTTCCCCGTGCGCACCAGCACGCCGTGCAGGCCCACGGCCTGCGCGCCGAGCACGTCGTTCACCACGTCGTCGCCGACCATGGCCGCTCGGCCCGGCTCGACCCCGATCGTGGACAGCGCCGAGCCGAAGAACGCCGCAGCCGGCTTACCGCAGACCACCGCTCGGCGGCCGGTCGCCTCCTCGAGCCCCGCGACGTAGGCGCCGCCATCGAGCTGCCACCCCTCGTCGGTGCGCCAGTACAGGTTGCGATGCATGCCGATCAGGACCGCCCCGTCCATCAGGGCTCGGAAGATGCGGTTCATCGCCTCGTAGCTGAAGCCCTCGAACGCGCCGCCGAGCACCACCACGTCCGGGTCCTCGCCCACGAGCTCCACGCCATCCAGATCGGCCCGCGCATCGCCGTCCGAGAGGACCAGGACCCGAGCGCCGGGGTGATGGGCCCGGAGGTACGCGGCCGTGGCCACCACGGCCGTGACGACCTCCTCCGGCTCGACCGGGATCCCGGCCGCCGACAGCGTGGAGGCCAGCTCCGCACGGGTGTGGGTGGTGGTGTTGGTGATCAGCCGGAACGGGAGGCCGCGCGAGCGGAGCCAGGCCAGCGTCTCCGCCGCCCCCGGGATGGGCCTCCAGGACAGCGCGAGGACCCCGTCCATGTCCAGCAGGAGGCCGTCCACGTCCATGGCGCGGTCAGTGTAGTGACCCCGAGCGCTCAGCCCTCGAGCGGCTCTCGGGAGGGCAGGGTCCTGGCCCGGTCGAGGCGGATCCCGAACCGCCGCCGCGCCTGCGACACCTGGCTCCGGGCGGCGCGCCCGTCGCCCCGGGCGCGCCACTCCTCGTACGGGGCGATGTACCGGTACCGCGGCGGCAGCAGCGGCCGGGCGGCCCGGATCGCGGCGAACGCGGCGCGCATCACAGCGTGCTTGGCGGAGGACATCGGCACGCCGTAGATCCGGCGGATCTCCGCGGGGAGCGTGCCGAACGCCAGGCGCGAGACCCCCCGGAGGATGGGACGCCACTCGGCCTCCTTCGGCGGATCGTGGAACAGGGCCGCCACGGTCCTGGCCGAGTCGGTGGACCGGAGGATCCCGCCGTCGATCACGTCCTGCAGGTACCCACGGAGAGCGGGGACCGTCGGCGGGATGATCTCGCGCGGCACCAGCACCATCTCCGCCGCGAGCATCTGCTCCTCGTGGAACCGCTGCCGCCCGGCGTCGTCGAGCTCCCCCACCGTGAGCTCCTCGAACAGCAGGGCGCTGTCGACCAGGCAGGCGTGGACCCAGAGCAGCAGCTCGGGATCGAGCGCGTCGTACGGCAAGCCGGTGACGGGGTCGACCCCCTTGATCCGGCGATGGATCTCGTTGATCCGGTCGGCCGCGGCGAGGGCCTCCGCCCTGGTGCCGAACGTGATCGTGTAGGTCAGGACCAGCGTGCGCTGCAGGCGCCTCCACGGGTTCCGCTCGTACATCCCGGTCTCCCGAGCGCCGGCGATCACCAGCGGGTGCGCCGCCTGCATCAGGACCGCCCGGGCCCCGCCGAACAGCACCGTGACCTCGCGATGGACCCGCCACGAGACGCTGTCGGGGCCGAAGAAGCCATGGTCGTCGCGCATCGCCAGCCACTGTAGAGGCAACCTCCACGAACGCCGGCTTCCGGGTGTCGACCCCGCGACCGGCTAGGGACCCGTGACGCCGGCCATCCGTCGCAGCTCCGCGGCGACCGGCTCGGCCGCCAGCACGATCAACTGGTTCCTGGCCCTGGAGCCGCCGACGTACAGGTACTGCGCCAGGTCCTCGACGTGCTTGTCGCCGATCTCGGCGAGGATCACCACGGGCCGCTCGAGCCCCTTGAACCCGTGGATGCTGTTCGCCAGCACCGTCCCGGGCTCGACCGA
>JBHGAT010000291.1:0-2952 GCA_041946645.1 Candidatus Velamenicoccus archaeovorus
TGGCCACGGTGATGTTCAGCGACATCGTGTCCTCGACCGAGCGTGCGGCCCGGATCGGCGACCGGCGCTGGCGCGAGCTGCTCGACCGCCACGACGCCCTGGTCCGGCGGAACCTGGCGCGACACGGCGGTCGCGAGGTGAAGACCACGGGGGACGGCTTCCTCGCCCTGTTCGACGCCCCGGCCCGTGCCATCCGCAGCGCCCTGGCCATCCGCGACGACCTCGCGGCCGAGGGGATCGAGGTCCGGATGGGGCTGCACGCCGGAGAGGTCGAGGTCCGCGGCGACGATGTCGGCGGCATCGCGGTGCACATCGGCTCCCGCGTCGCCGCGACGGCTCCGCCCGGCGAGATCCTGGTCTCGAGGACCGTCCGGGACCTCGTGGCGGGAGGCGGGATCGCCTTCGCCGATCGAGGCGAGCACGACCTCCGCGGTGTGCCGGACCGGTGGCACCTGTACGCGGTCGTCGCCTCCTCGGCGTGAGTCGCCCGTCCGGGGACCGGGCCCCGACATGGGAGCCGTCGGACCTGGTCGGAGGTGACCTCACGCCTCATGACGCGCGCAGCCCCGTGCCTGCCGGCGGATCCCGCCCCGGGCCGATCGCGGCGATGAGGGGTGGGGTTCCTCGTCAGTCGATGAGCCGGCTGCGTAGAGCGATCGCGACGGCCTGGGCACGGTCGGCAGCGCCGAGCTTCTCGTAGGCCTGCCGGAGGTGGCTCTTGACCGTCGTCTCCGACACGCCGAGCTGCGCTGCGATCTGCTTGTCGGCCAAGCCCTCGGCGAGGAGCGCGACCACCTCGAGCTCCCGCGGGGAGAGCGAGACGGTCGCCCCGCTCGAGCGGACCGCGGTCGAGAACCGGTGGAGCAGGGGGCGGGTGACCTCCGCCTGGATGTAGGCGTCACCGCCGGCCGCCGCCTGGATGGCGCGGATCAGCTCACCGCGAGGCGCGCTCTTCAGCAGGTAGCCGACGGCGCCGGCCCGCACCGCCTCCTCCACGTACGTGGGCTCGTCCGACATCGTCAGCATCACGACCGGCAGCCCCGGGAACCGCGACCGGATCGTGGCCAGGAGGTCGAGGCCGCTCCCGTCCGGCAGGTGGATGTCGAGCAGGACGACGTCCGGACGATCCGCCTCGATCGCCTCGAGCGCCTTGGCCCCCGTCTCCGCCTCGGCCGCGATCTCGATCCCGCTGTCCGGGCCCAGCATCCACCGCAGGCCCTCCCGGACGACGAGGTGGTCATCGACCACGAGGATCCGCACCGTCGGTTCCTCCGGCCTCGAAGGGCAGCGTCGCCGTCAGCGTCGTGCCCCCCTCTCGGCTGCTCCTGACCTCGACGGTTCCTCCGAGCGAGGTCACTCGGTCGCGCAGGTGCGACAGCCCGGTCCCCTCGAGCAGATGGTCGTTCCCGGTCCCGTCGTCGTGAACCGTCAGCGCGACACGGCCGTCCGCGCGCGACAGCCGGATCCAGACGCGGTTCGGCCGGGCGTACTTGCGCGCGTTCATCACGGCCTCCTGAGCCGCACGGTACAGCGTGACGCCGACCGCCGGGTCGAGCTCCGGCATCGGCTCGACATGGACGTCGATAGGAACGGGCCATTCCGCCTCGTGCTCGCGAGCCAGCTCCTCGAGCGCCGCGGGCAGCCCGAAGTCCTCGAGCACCGCCGGCCGGATCCGGGCCATGAACCGGCGGATCGACCGCGACTGCTCCTCGGCGAGCTCTTCGAGCCTGCCGAGCTCCTCCGCCACCTCGGGGTGATCGTGGAGCCGGGCGCGGGAGCCCCGCAAGCCGAACAGGATCCTCGTGAGCCCCTGGCCGAGCCCGTCGTGCAGGTCGCCCACCAGGTGCCGGCGCTCTTCCTCCTGCGCCTCCACCTGCCGGCGGAGCAGACGGCCCCGCTCTTCGGTCATCCCCCGCAGGTCCTCGAAACGCCGAGCGCTCTCCACGGCCACGCTCAGCTGATGCGCGACGCCGGTCACGAGCAGGCGCTCGCGTTCGCCGAACATCCGCTCGCCACACCCGGCCAGGACCCCGGTGGCGCCGGCTCCGACCGGGAAGGGGACGGCCAGGACGGTGCACCCCGAGTCCTCCGGCCGCTCGAGCGACGCCTCGACCCGCCCGGAGACCTGCGGCCGGTGCTCGGCCAGCGCGGAGCGCGCGACCGAACCGAGCGTCGGGCACAGGTCCTCACCGTGGGACGAGAACGTCATCAGCGGGGTCGGATCACCCACCCACAGGGCCGCGCACCGCAGCCTGAGGTGCGCGGACACCGCCGCGAGCACGTCCTGGCCGGCGCTGTCGATCGAGGGCTCCCCCGACAGCAGCCGTGACGTCTCCAGCAGCAGGGAGAGGTCCTCGGCCCGCTCGAGGGTCTCGCGATGCTCGCGTGCCATGGACCGCCCGGTCGCCGCGAACAGCAGGATCAGGAACACCAGCAAGACGGAAAGGCCGGACCCCACGGCGATCCATACCGCCGTTCGGATCTTCGCGAGGTGCGCCGCGAGCGGCTCGAACCGCTGGTAGATCTCGAACGCGCCGACGACGACCGGGCCATCGTGGACCGGGACGTAGATCTCCAGCAGCGGCGACGGAAGGGACGTGTCGAACTCGTTCTCCTCTCGCGAGACGTCGGAGATGTGGGCGGCCGTGGTCCCCGCGAGGGCGCTCGCCAGCTCCTTCTCCATCGGATACGTGTGGCCGATCTCGCGAGGCTCGTCCGAGTACACGATCGTGCCGGAGCGATCCCACAGCTTGACGCGCACGTTCTCGCCGCCGAGCAACCCGTCGCGGACCATGCGGTCGAAGGCCTCGTACTCGCCGCCGCTCAGTGGCTCATCGATCGTGGGGATGAGGTCGCTCGATCGCAGCGAGTGCACGAGGGAGTGCGCGGCCTCGGCCCGCGCGTCGATCGACTGGCTCTCCGCGATGCGCGGGATGGCGATGCCGAGGGCGA
>JBHGAT010000292.1:0-2939 GCA_041946645.1 Candidatus Velamenicoccus archaeovorus
GCGGCCAGGGCCAGCAGGCCGAGGCCGAGGATCGGTTCGGGGACGGGCTCCAGGAAGCCGACGACGTCGATCGAGACGCGCGAGAGCCAACGTCCGATGGCCAGCTGGACCCCCGGTGCTCGCGTCGTGTTGCCGTTGGCGGCGAGGAACAGCACGAACGCGCCCATCACGGCGAACGCCACGGACGTCGCGACGTTGACGGTGTTGGTGTGGATCGTCCGCCCCCCGAGCGCGAGCCGGACCGGCTTGGCCCGGAGCAGGCGGCGGCGTCCCAGGTCCAGCCGGTCCCAGAGCAGCCCCATCAGCAGCAGCGGGAAGACCATCCCGAAGACGTAGGCGAGCCCCAGGCTCCCCGCACCGATCACCGAACCGGACAGGGCCGAGAGCGCCATCACCCCCGCCATCACGGGCGCACAGCAGGACGACGCGACGCCCGAGAACACGCCGAGCGCGAAGACCCCGGCGGTGTCGCTCCGTTCCACGGAGGGTGACCGCACGAAGGAGGGCATGCTCCAGGACCTCCCGAGCAGCGCCAGCACGGCGAGCCCGAGCATCAGGAGCCCGCCGACGGCGTACAGGGGCGTGTGGAACCGGCGGAGCGTGGTCATCACGAGACCGACGCCGAGCGTGACGGGCAGGAGCACGAGGGCCAGGCCGGCGGCGAACACCAGGGTGAGGGGCAGGAGCTTCCACCGACGGTTCTTCACGGCCGAGGCCAGGTACGCGGGGAACAGGAACACGATGCAGCACGGGCTGAACAGCGCCACGGCCCCGGCGAAGAAGGCCGCCAGGATGGACCCCGTGGTGAGGAGACCGCCCACGTCAGACCACCTCCAACGCAGCGCGTTCGAGGTGACGCCGGAGCTTCTTCCGGGGGAGCCGACCGGAGCTGAACAGCCTGCCGTCCACGATCACGCCCGGTGGCACCGAGGGTCGGAACCGCTCGACCAGATCCCTGCCCTCACCCGATCCCATCGCCACCTCCCGGACGGACAGCGCGAGGTCCGCAGCGAGCCCGGCGAGACCCTCCAGCGCGTCCTCACACAGGTGACATCCGGGGGACGTCAGGACGATCACGTCATGGGTGCGTGCCATCGTCAGCCCTTCCTTCCTTCGGGTGGTCGACGGGGTGCCGTCCGGAGCGGAACGGCACCCAGAGCAGGAGCGGGCACAGGAGCAGGAGCCCCACGACCAGGATCGAGACCAGCGGTGCGCCGAGCGCGACCGCCGCCGGGACCCCCAGGACGGCCAGCCCCAGCATCGTGCCCAGGGTCAGCCGGGCCAGCGAGCCGGGACGGATCCTCCGACCGACGGATGCTCCCGGGCCCTGCACCATCCGCGCCTCCTCGCCCCGAAGCTTGGGGCGGCGATGTGAAGGCACGGTGAAGGGACCGAGGGGTCATGGTGAGGGTCCGGAGCTCGGGACCATCGGCCGCACGAGGTCTTCACACGTCGCCCACCGGGTCGGCACACGCTCGTTCCATGCTGCGGCGGTGTTCGCCTCGATCTCGTGGAAGGTCTCGACGGCGCTCCACATCGGGCCCCTGATGCTCAGGCCGCACGGGGTGTTGATCGCGGTGGCCTTCGTGGCCGGCGCCCGGGTGATGCGACGATCCGCCAGGGACGCCGGGATCTCCGACGAGGTCCTCTGGCGCATCCTCACCTGGGCGCTCCTCGGCGGGCTGGTGGGCATGCGTCTGGCGTGGGACCTCGGCCACCTGCACGACCTCCGCACGATCGTCGACTGGCTCGCCGTCTGGCACGGTGGGATGAGCCTGCTGGGAGGGCTGATCGGGGCCGCGATCGTGGGGGGGCTCGCGGCCCATCGGGCTTACCTCCGAGTCGTGCCGCTGCTGGATATGGCGGCCCCGGGCCTGGCGCTCGGGATCGCGATCGGCCGGCTCAGCGACCTGATGATCGGGGATCACCTCGGCCGGCCGACCACGCTGCCGTGGGGGTTCGAGTACGTCGGCAGCGACCACCCGCTGGCCGGAGCGCCCCCGATCGGCACGGTGGTGCACCCCGTCGCCCTCTACGATCTGCTGCTCACGACCGTCCTGCTGATCCTCCTGCTCCGGTTCGTGAGGAGCCGCCGGGCGACGGGGTCGGCGATCGCCCTGTTCACGCTGTGGTACGCGGTCGGCCGGGTGCTCACGGACTTCCTGAGGACCGATCCGAGACGGCTGCTCGGGCTGACCGGCAGCCAGCTGACCTCGATCGTCGCGATCGGCGTCGTGACGGCGCTCCTGATCCGACGCCACCGACGGACGGCCGGGCACGCGCTCCGTCCGAGGGACCCGGCGATGGCCTGACGGAGGCTCCCCTTCCTGAGCGGGTGGGGCGCTAAGGTCGGAGGAGGATGGGCAGCCGCGCCGCCGTGCAGGTCGGAGGGAGGGCTCTGCGAGCCTTCATCTTCGACATGGACGGGGTGGTCACCGACACGGCGTCGGCCCATGCCGCGTCCTGGAAGCGCCTGTTCGACGGGTACCTGCGCGAGCGGTCGGAACGCACCCGGGAACCGTTCCGGCCGTTCGAGGAGGACGACTACCTCCGCTACGTGGACGGCAAGCCCCGCTACGACGGCGTGCGCGACTTCCTCGCGTCGCGCGGGATCGTGCTGCCGGAGGGCGAGCCGTCCGACCCGCCCGGCCGCGAGACCGTCTGCGGGCTCGGCAACCGGAAGGACGGCTACTTCCTGGCCGGGCTCCGGGAGGGCGGGGCCGAGCCGTACCGCTCGACGGTCGAGCTGGTCGGGCGGCTCTCGGCGCTGGGGGTCGGGATCGCCGTGATCTCCTCCAGCCGGAACATGGGCGAGGTGCTCGCCGCCGCCGGCATCGGCGACCTGTTCCCGGTCCGCGTGGACGGGGTCGTCTCGGAGGAGCTCGGCCTCACGGGCAAGCCCGATCCGGCCATCTTCCTGGAGGCCGCTCGGCGGCTGC